>NZ_JBBMEI010000039.1:0-36476 GCF_040096655.1 Blautia intestinihominis
GTCATAGCGCCTTCTGCATGGAGGTCACCTGCTGTTACCGGTTTCTGCTCGGATACTTTACCGTAGGTATATCCGATAATAATTCTGGAAAGTCTTTCTTTCAGGTCTTTGATGTCACTTGCAAGACAAAGGACTGCCATGATCTCAGATGCAACGGTGATGTCATATCCGTCTTCACGCGGCATTCCGTTTGTTCTTCCACCGAGGCCGTCTACTACGTTACGGAGCTGACGGTCGTTCATGTCCACGCATCTTCTCCATGTGATCTTTCTTGGATCGATGTTCAGAGCGTTGCCCTGGAAGATATGATTGTCGATCATTGCTGCGAGCAGGTTGTTTGCTGCTCCGATCGCATGGAAGTCACCTGTGAAGTGAAGGTTGATGTCCTCCATCGGAACTACCTGTGCATAGCCGCCGCCTGCTGCGCCGCCCTTAACACCGAATACCGGTCCGAGGGATGGCTCACGGAGAGCTACCATAACACTCTTGCCAAGTCTCTGCATACCGTCTGCAAGACCTACGGTTGTAGTTGTTTTTCCTTCACCTGCCGGTGTCGGGTTGATAGCGGTTACGAGGATCAGCTTGCCGTCCTTTTTGTCGCTTTCTTTCAGGAGATTGTAATCGATCTTTGCTTTGTACTTACCATACTGCTCCAGATATTTGTCGTCGATGCCTGCCTTTTCTGCGATCTTGGTGATCGGCTCCATTGTGCACTCCTGTGCGATTTCGATGTCACTTTTGAATCCCATAATTTTCTCCTTTCTTTGCCGATAACGCCTGTCGTGATTGCCCCGTCACCAGGCAATCATGGCGTTGATTTTTAATAAGCCCTCTTTTCTTATTAAAAAAAGCAGTATCCGAGTTACCCTCAAATACTGCCCAGACGGTCGGCGTTACAAATCTCCTGCTCCCTCGTGGTATCTCCACAATTCCGTCAGTCACCGGAGATTCTATTTACTTGGTGAGAAAATACTATCATATTTGTTGTCATTTGTCAATAAATTGTCGCGATTATTATGGTTTTTTATAAAACATAAGGAAAACTTAAATAAAATTTGTTATTTTATCATACTATTATTTAACGTCAGCCCGTTCTGTCCTAATGCACCAGGCGTGGCCCGGTGGGGAGCGCGAGGGGAGAACGGCCTTCGCAACTTCGAGTGCCCTCCCCTCGCATAAGGTTTTGCAGTTTCCAAACTGCGGGAATCTGGGCAGTACCCTAGAAAAGTGGTTTAAGGGCCGGATACAGTTTCTTAAACTTCTGATACTTTTCTTCGTACTTCGCCACAATTTCTTCCTCCGGCTCAACGGTGTCAACGACGTGAGCCATCTTCTTTCCGATGGTCTCAACATCCGGATAAGCCCCACATCCTACGGCAGCCAGCATGGCGCCACCCATGGACGGTCCTTCTTCTACGTCGAGAACATCAACTTTGAGGTTCATCACATTTGCAATAATCTTTTTCCAGAGCGGGCTCTTTGCGCCGCCGCCGCAGATCTTGGTTCGTTCGATCTTGATACCAAGTTTTCTTGCAACTTCGAGGGAATCGCGAAGTCCGAAGGCTACGCCTTCGAGAACAGCCTGTGTCATATCTGCTCTTGTAGTGTCCATGGACATTCCGAAGAATACACCTCTTGCGTCAGGATTGTTATGTGGTGATCTTTCTCCCATCAGGTATGGAAGGAAGAATACATTGTTTTCGCCGAGTTTCTGGATCGGTGCCTGCTCTGCTGCGAAATCCTTGGTCTGAAGGATTTCCTCTGCCCACCATTTGTTACAGGATGCTGCGCTCAGCATGCAGCCCATCAGGTGATAGCTTCCGTCTGCATGGCAGAAGGAATGCAGTGCATTGTTTTCGTCAACGCCGAAGTTTTTGCTGGAGATGAAGATGGTTCCGGAAGTTCCAAGGGAGATGTTGCACTGTCCATCACCAACAGTTCCTGTTCCGACTGCTGCTGCCGCATTGTCGCCTGCTCCTGCTACGACTTTGACGTCTGCAGAGAATCCGAGTTCTTTTGCAACTTCTGGTTTCAGTGTTCCGACAACTTCCCAGCTTTCGTACAGTTTCGGAAGTTGTTCTTCCTTAACGTCGCAGATCTCCATCATTTCTTTGGACCAGCAGCGGTTCTTTACGTCAAGAAGCAACATACCGGATGCATCAGAAACATCTGTGCAGAAAGATCCGGAAAGTCTGTATGCAAGGTAGTCTTTTGGAAGCATGATCTTTGCGATCTTTGCAAATTTCTCCGGCTCGTTTTTCTTCATCCACAGGATCTTTGGTGCTGTGAAGCCTGCAAAAGCGATGTTTGCTGTGTACTGTGATAATTTATCTTTGCCGATCTCATTGTTGAGATATTCTGTTTCTTTCTGGGAACGTCCATCATTCCAGAGGATTGCCGGGCGGATGACATTGTCATTTTCATCCAGTGTTACCAGTCCGTGCATCTGTCCGCCGAAGCCGATTCCGGCTACCTGGGAGCGGTCGATTCCTTCGGTCAGTTCTTTCATTCCCTCAACACTCTGGGTAAACCAGTCTTCCGGATTCTGTTCTGACCAGCCCGGATGCGGGAAAAACAGTGGATATTCTTTTGATACGATATTACAGATCTTGCCTGATTCTTCCATCAGAAGAAGTTTTACGGCAGAAGTTCCTAAATCCACACCAATATAGTACATATTTCCTCCTAACTGTGCATTTTGCATACATACCCCGCAGATGCACATTCTGTCTGTTATTGATATTTTTTACTGATATTTTGCTCTTTACCACGACATCCCAGGAAAACTCCCGGGATGTCTGTATTGATTTTATTTTATTTTTTTCAAAATCAGAAGATTATCCCCACGGATTTTCTGTTGGGTATCTTACTCCTGCTGGCTGGTTGTAACCGATCTTCTTTACATCCAGTCCAAGGAATTTCACTACTTCGAAAAACTGTTTTCCGTAATGTCCGAACATAACTGCTCCGTGATGCGGATAGTTGCCTTCTATCAGTACGTGACGGTAGAATCTTCCCATTTCGTTGATAGCGAAGATACCGATACCACCGAAGGATCTTGTCGGTACATCAAGAACTTCACCTTCTGCAACGTATGCTACCAGTTCACCTTCTGAGTTGCACTGCAGACGATAGAATGTGATGTCAGAAGCAGCAATGTCACCTTCAAGAGTTCCTCTTGTAAAGTCTGGCTCAGATCCTGCTGGCTCAAGAAGTCTGTGCTGGATGAGCTGATATTTAACGGCTCTGGATTCGCACATCTTGCATTCCGGAGTATTTCCACAATGGAATCCCATGAATGTATCTGTAAGTTTGTAATCATATTTTCCTTTGATATCTTCGTCATAGATATACTGCGGAACAGAGTTGTTGATGTCAAGCAGTGTAACTGCGTCGTTGGAGATGCAGAGTCCGATGTACTCGCTGAGTGCTCCATAGATATCAACTTCGCAGGATACCGGGATTCCTCTGGAACCAAGACGGCTGTTTACATAGCAAGGCTCAAATCCGAACTGTGACGGGAATGCCGGCCAGCATTTGTCAGCAAATGCAACGTATTTTCTTGCTCCTTTGTGAGCTTCTGCCCAGTCAAGAAGAGTAAGCTCGAACTGTGCCATTCTTGCATTGAGGTCTTCGTAGTATTTGCCTTCGCCCATTTCTTTTGCCATATCTGCGCAAACTTCCGGGATACGAGGATCGTTTTCATGCTCTTTGAAAGCAACGAGAAGGTCAAGTTCGGAGTTTTCTTCGATCTCAACACCCAGTTCATAGAGGCCTTTGATCGGTGCGTTACAAGCGAAGAAATCCTGCGGACGTGGTCCGAATGTAATGATCTTGAGGTTACGAACACCGATAACGGCACGTGCAACCGGTACGAAATCACCGATCATCTTGGCGATGTCATCAGCTGTTCCAACTGGATATTCCGGAATGTATGCTTCAAGATGACGCATCTTTAAGTTGTAGGAGCAGTTCAGCATACCACAGTAAGCATCACCTCTGCCGTTGATCATGTCGCCGTCGCCTTCCGCTGCTGCAACGTACATGCACGGTCCGTCGAATCTTTCTGCGATCAGTGTCTCCGGTGTTTCCGGTCCGAAGTTTCCAAGGAAAACAACCAGGGCGTTACACTCTGCTTTGTTTACATCTTCGAGTGCTTTTTCCATGTCTTTCTCGTTCTCAACAGTTACTGGACATTCGTAAAGTTCTCCTGTGTAGGCTGCTTTGATAGCTGCGCGTCTCTTCTCAGAGAGCTGGATCGGGAAACAGTCACGGCTTACTGCGATGATTCCAAGTTTTACTACTGGGATATTGTTCATGATAAAAATTCCTCCATATTATATAAGTTTGTATTTACAGTTATTTGCTTTTCAGTATAAAAAATCAGTCGATTCCGACATTCTCACCTTTGAGTCCGTTAAACGCACCTTCGATAGCTGCTTCTTCGTGTGCGATCAGCCATTTATTCTTAGCTGTAAGAAGCTTGTCCTCGCCTTCAGCGGCTGTGTCAAAAGTCAGCTCCGTGTTTGTTCCTTTTGGTAAAACAACAACGCACTGGAAACCTGCTTCGTTTACATGACATGGTGCATAGTGAAGAGTTGTTGCATATACTTCGATTCCGGTTCCTGCCGGAACAAGGAATGCTTCTACTTTGGATGTGTCATATGTAAAATCTTTTTCGATATCCTGCTGATGTCCGATCAGAAGGACAAGATCTGTAACCGCTACGTTGATCTCGGAATTGCGGTGATATTCCAGTCCGTTTAATTTCTTATTATGACCATTGCAGTATCCGATCTCGATCGGCAGTCCACCGTATCCTTTGTTCTGAAGTTCCTTCGCTACCGGCAATGCCTCCATCTCTTCTACGGATGGCACATAGATCACGTCCTCCGGTACCGGTGTGTGTTTCATTTCCTTCAGGAGTTCTGTAAAGTCATACCCCTCCAGTACTTTACCATATCTGCGAAATGCGTCATCTGCTACATTCTGAATCTTCACCTGAAGTTACCTCCTTTATATTTTTCATGTTGGAGATATCATATCATGAGGTGTGTTTTATTTCGCCAGATTTTTTGTCCTCTTTAGTGCACTTTTTTGACCTTTTAGTTTTTTGTTTTGTACAAACATTTATAACTATTAAGAAAAAAAACAGGCGTTTCTGATCCGCCTGTTTTTGCATTTTTATTCTTTATTTTTCTCGTCCAAGTTCGCTTGGCAGAATGCTGTATCGTTTCTGGAATTCCCGCGTAAAAGCGCGGCTGCTGCTAAATCCGTTGTCCAGGGCGATCTGGCTGATCGTCTTGTCTGTGTTCAGTAATTCCCTGTATGCATAGGTCATTCGGATGTCCTGTAAGTACGTCTTAAAATTGACATTTGCATATTTCTGGAACATTCTGGATAAATATGCATCGGAGTAACCGAACATGTTCGCTACTTCGGTCAGTTTGAGTTCTTCCTGATAATGCTCTCTCATATAGGAAGTAATTCTCGCAAGAGCATCCAGGCGGCGGCTGTGGCGTACTTCCTGCTCGCCCGCCTCGTCCAACCGGTAGTGATTGACCAGAAAATAAAGCACATCATAATAGAAGGAACGGATCTTGAATTCATATCCGACTCCACGTTTCCCGTATAATTTATACATTTCACGCACCAGTCTCCAGAGTGTCGCATCCATCTCCGGAACACTTCCCGCAAAGCGTACAAATCGGTGTGCGGTAAAATAGTCCTCAAACTGCTTCAGCGGAATCTGAAGTACTGCCGTATGATTCTCTTCCGGCGAATCGATCGAATGCACTTCATTGGAATTGATAATCATCAGCTCCCCCGCCTTGAGCGGATGTTTCTCATCATTCAGATAAAAAGTCAGCGAACCTTCCATCACCGCAAAGATCTCCACAGACGTATGCCAGTGTTTCTCCCTCACATAATTTCCCTGACTTCCCTCAAACAGAAAAAATTTAAACGGCAGTCCCTCATCCGGGATCACCAGTTCATGCTGGAATTCCATGCTATACCCCTCTTCTCCAATAATAAATCAGTTTTCTTTCTTTTGTTTTACAAGACAACGCCTCTTATAAAAAGCTACACCATAGCAATAAATATGGTCATATTCATCTTCATACTCTTTTGCATACATACGCCTGTCAATTTGGCACAGGGCTGCTTCACAGTCGCCCTCCATAGCAGACAATGTTCTGGAATATTTTGCCTCAAAAATCGCCACCTGTCCATTTACAGAGTCATACACAACAATATCGCTGCGTCCCTCTCCATGTTCTTTGTTTGACTCTACAACATATCCTGCTCCTGTAAAAATCCCTGCAAGAAAAGCATGATAAAAATCTTCCCTGTAATCATGATAGCTGATGGTTTTTCGCAAAAGTTTGCTCATTTCCTGTGTAAGGATCTCGCTCTGACCACTCCATGCAGCATCGAACAAAGCCTTTCGATTCCATGTTTTGACACTCTCAGAAAACCATTTCACAACGGTAGTCTCAAAAATTTCTCTGATCTCAGCATTTGGAATTTTTAACGCTGACATATTGTCTGGCAACGGATCTGTTATTTCATTTTCTCTTGCCTGCGTCAGATAGCCTGTCAGATAAAGAATGCTCCAGAGATTTTCTTCTGAAGAATGCAGATAATCGTAAGTGAGATTTTCATCTATACGTTGTATGATATAACCTCCTGAAAGTAAGGCTTCCATTTTCTTTGTAATGTTACTTCCTGCGTAATCAATAAAAGAACGGATGATCTCATTATCACTGGTATTCTTCCAGTAACTTGCCGGTCTTGCCTTCGGATTCCGCTGGATATCACGAATATAATTCATCACATCCCAGGGGCAGTAAACATCAACCTTTCCAAAATGATACCCATCATACCATTTCTTCATCTCGTCTCCAAATTCCTCGACATCTGCTTCGCTCAGGATCTTATCTACATCTTTTTGTGTAAAACCAAAATATTCATTTAAGTTTGAATCGCTTATTGTATCGGAAACAAAATTATTGGTTCCTGTAAAAATACTCTCTTTCGCAATCTGCAGGCAGCCTGTGACTACTGCAAAGCAAAGCCCCGGATTGTCCTTTAACGCAGTGCTCATCATCACTTTAAGGATTTCAAGCATCTGTGGATAATATTGATGGCTGCTGGCTTTTGCAATCGGGACATCGTATTCATCGATCAAAAGGATTACATTTTTCTGATAATGTTGCTGCATCAGCTTTATCAGCAACGACAGGCTCTTTTTGATATCTGTAACAGTTGCTTCTTCTGTAATAATGCGCTGCATGATTTCTTTATCATATGGACTTATCCGGGAACTTTCCATTAAATACAGGTGCTCTTTGTAAAGTTCTGTGATCGTTGAAGAAAGCATACCATAAGCACTGGAAAAATCTAATCCGTCAACATCCTTGAAGGTCACAAACAGCGTTGGAAACTGGTTCATCCACTCACTGCACACGTCTCTTTGTTCCGCAATTTCCAGCCCCTTGAACAACTCTGTACTTTCTTTTCGAATATCAAAAAAATTCGCCAGCATGCTCATACCAAGAGTCTTCCCAAAACGCCTTGGTCTGGTGATCAGAGTAACTTCTGTGGATTTTTCTTCTAATAATTCTGCGATCAGTCCACTTTTATCAACGTAGTAATATCCATTCTTCCGGATTTTCTCAAAATCTGAAATACCAACCGGAATGCCTAATCTCGCCATGTCTGCCACTCCTTTCCCAACTAATGTCTATATCATAACATGAAGGCATTCCTTTTACAAGCAAGTGAAAATCCATCTGATTTTTTATCATCATAAAAAACACCGTCTTCCTGATAAGCTGAATATATCAGAAAAACAGTGTTCATAATAGCTTCCTGCATCGGAAAATACATCTGGCATTCCCTCCGATGCCTGGTGATTAGATACCGGGTAATTATTCAAGAAAAAAGCTTTCTATACATGATATATGCTTTTATCTTATCGCATCCTTCATGGACTTCACATACTCTTTGATATATGGTACGCAGTCGGCTCCGTGGGTTTCACAGAGTTTGACAATGGCAGAACCCACGATGACGCCGTCGGCCTGGGAGACCATCTTTTTGGCCTGCTCCGGAGTGGAGATTCCGAAACCTACGGCACATGGGATGTCTTTCTGGGCTTTGACGAGTTCCACCATGGCTCCGATGTCTGTGGTGATCTGGCTTCGCATGCCGGTAACTCCGAGGGAGGATACGCAGTAGACAAATCCTTCTGCCTCTTTTGCGATCATGGAGATTCTCTCGTGGGAGGTCGGTGCGATCAGAGAGATCAGATCCAGACCATACTTCTCTGCAACGGATGCGAACTCTTCTTTTTCTTCAAATGGGACATCCGGAAGGATCATTCCGTCCATTCCAACTTCTGCTGCTCTCTTGCAGAAACGCTCAATCCCATAGGAAAAAACAACGTTCGCATAGGTCATAAATACCATTGGGATAGAACTGTTTTTGCGGATCTTTTCTACCATATCAAAAACTTTATCTGTGGTAACTCCACCGGATAAAGCACGCAGGTTTGCGCCCTGGATGACAGGGCCTTCTGCGGTCGGATCAGAAAATGGAATACCAAGTTCGATCAGATCTGCACCTGCTTCTTCCATGGCATATACGATTTTTTCGGTAACATCAAGGGACGGATCCCCGCAGGTAACAAACGGGATAAATGCTTTTCCCTTTGCAAATGCTTCTGTAATTCTCTTATTCATGGATATCCTCCCCTCTGTAACGTGCGATCGCTGCACAGTCCTTGTCTCCTCGTCCGGAAATAGTGATAACTACGATCTGGTCTTTACGCATCTGTGGCACGATCTTTCTCGCGTAAGCCACGGCATGAGCACTCTCGATCGCCGGAATGATGCCTTCTGTTCTTGACAGATATTCGAATGCATCTACCGCTTCATCGTCTGTTACCGGCACATATTCCGCACGTCCGCTGTCATAAAGATGTGCATGTTCCGGTCCGACACCAGGGTAATCTAATCCCGCTGAAATGGAATAAACCGGTGCGATCTGACCATACTCATCCTGGCAGAAATAGGACTTCATGCCATGGAAAATACCAAGTTTTCCGGTTGCGATCGTCGCTGCCGTCTCTGCAGTATTGACACCGCGTCCTGCTGCCTCACAGCCGATCAGGCGGACTCCCTCATCCTCAATAAAGTTATAGAAAGTTCCAATCGCATTGGAACCGCCGCCCACACAGGCAAGCACAACATCTGGAAGTTTGCCTTCTTTTTCGAGGATCTGCTCTTTGATCTCCTTGGAAATGACTGCCTGGAAATCACGGACGATCGTCGGGAACGGGTGCGGTCCCATGACAGATCCGAGGACATAATGTGTATCGGAAATACGGTTTGTCCACTCTCTCATTGTCTCGGAAACGGCATCTTTCAGGGTTGCAGTTCCTGATGTAACGGCATGTACTTTAGCTCCCAGAAGACGCATTCTGTATACGTTCAGTGCCTGACGTTCTGTGTCTTCCTTACCCATGAATACTTCACATTCCATACCCATAAGAGCTGCTGCTGTTGCGGTTGCAACACCGTGCTGTCCGGCTCCTGTCTCTGCGATGACACGTGTTTTTCCCATCTTTTTGGCAAGTAAAACCTGTCCCAGAACGTTGTTGATCTTGTGTGCTCCTGTATGGTTCAAGTCCTCACGTTTCAGATAAACTTTGGCTCCGCCGAGGTCTTCTGTCATATGTGCTGCATAGTACAGACGTGACGGACGGCCTGCATAATTGTTCAGCAGATCGGTCAGTTCACGGTTGAATTCCGGGTCATCTTTGTAACGGTTATAGGCCTCTTCCAGCTCCAGAACCGCATTCATCAGTGTCTCTGGAATGTACTGCCCTCCATGTATTCCAAATCTTCCTTTTGACATTTGTGTCCTCCTCTATACTCTTCCAAACACCTTGTTTCTTTATATAATTACTTTGTTTCTTTCATTTTCCTGACGATATCCACAACCTGCCGGATCTTCGCCGGATCTTTCCACTTTTCTGTCTCCACACTGCTGCTTAGATCCACCGCATATGGATGGATTTCCCGGATCGCCTGTTCCAGATTGGCGGCTCCGATGCCTCCTGCGAGAAAAAATGGTCTCTGGATCTCCGGGATCAAAGACCAGTCAAAAGTCTTTCCGGTTCCTCCGCCGCCCTGATCCAGAAGAATGTAATCTGCCGGGCTTTGCAGTGCTTTCTCGATATCTTCGGCTGTTTTTATGGAAAACGCTTTGATGATCGGCTTGTCTGTGTATGTTTTTAATTCTCTGATATAGGACTCATTTTCCTGTCCGTGAAGCTGTGCAAGTGCAAGCGTTCCGTCATCCAGAAGTGATCTTACCAGCTCCATCGGTGCATCGACAAACACTCCAACTGGCTGGATCTCCTGGATCAGATCTTTCACCAGATCTCTCACTTCATCTGCCGTTACACTCCGGAAACTTTTGGGAAATTCTATGATAAATCCACAGTAATCCGGCTTCGCCTCATTGACGGCGAGGATGTCTTCTCTACGCCTGAGCCCACATATTTTTATCTTAGTTTTGCTATGATCCTGAGCTGTCATTTCCTGCATCTCTCTGTTTCTCAATCCTCAGTCAACGGTGCTCCATTCAGTTCTTCGAGTGCTGCTTTTTTGTCCGGACTTCGCATCAGGGTTTCTCCGATCAGCACAGCCTCGATCTGGTTATCATGCAGACGCTTGATGTCCTCCGATGTGCGGATGCCGCTCTCGGAAACAAAGATCACATTCTCCGGTGCAAGTTTGCGAAGGTTGATGCTGTTCGCCATATCCACCTCGAAGGTTCTGAGGTCACGGTTGTTGACTCCGATGATCCTTGCTCCGCTCTTTAAAGCTCTCGCAACTTCCTCTGCATCGTGTGCTTCCACCAGGGCATCCATTCCCAGATCTTCTGCCATTTCGCGGTATTCCCGAAGCTGTTTATCGTCAAGTAATGCACAGATCAGGAGCACTGCGGCTGCACCATAAGCTGCCGCCTGCAGGATCATGTAGTCGTCAATGACGAAATCTTTTCGCAGTACCGGGATATCAACTTCTGATGCAATCTCCCATAAATACTGGTCAGAACCCTGGAAATAAAACGGTTCCGTCAGGCAGGAAATCGCGGATGCACCGGCTGCTTTATACTCTTTTGCGATGTCCAGATACGGAAAATCCGGTGCGATCAGCCCCTTGGACGGGGATGCTTTTTTGACTTCACAGATATAGGACATTCCCGGTTTTTTTAGTGCCTGATAAAAACTATGCGGCGTTTTTGCTGTCTCAGACTGGATCAGCGGATTGAGAAGCATCTGCACTTTTTTCTGCTGGATCTCACGGATCAGATCCTCTCTCGGCATCTCTTTTTTGTCTTTTTCGATGCGCTCTCTCGTCTTCTCAGCGATCTCATTTAATATGTTCATAGTAAAAAATTTCCTTTTCTAATCGGTCATTCAAGCGTTAGATTCCTGAATGAATTCCTCTAATTTCTTCAGTGCTGCACCGCTGTCGATCAGTTCTTTTGCCATGCGTACACCTGCTTCCATGGTTTCTGCTTTGCCTGCGATATAGAGTGCAGCTCCGGCGTTGAGGCATACTGCCTGACGCTTCGGTCCCTTCTCTTCGCCTTTCAGGATTGCTTTCGTGATCTCTGCATTTTCTGCCGGAGTTCCGCCAACCAGATCATCTTTGGAGCATCTTGTATAACCGAACTGCTCCGGTGTGATCTCGTAAGACTGGAACCATCCGTCCTTGATCTCGCAGACAGAAGTCGGTGCGCTCATCGAGATCTCATCCAGTTTGTCCTGTCCAAAAACTACCATTCCTTTTGTCACACCAAGCTTCGCCATAACCTGTGCCAATGGCTCTACAAGACTCTGATCAAATACACCCATCAGCTGCATATTTGCTCCTGCCGGGTTGCTCAAAGGTCCGAGGATATTGAATACGGTACGGATTCCAAGTTCCTTACGGATCGGTGCTACGTACTTCATTGCGATATGATAATTCTGTGCAAACAGGAAACAGATGTTGATCTTTTTGAGAAGTTCTGCACTTTTTTCCGGGGAGATCGTGATGTTTACTCCAAGTGCTTCAAGAACATCTGCTGCACCACTCTTGGAGGATGCTGCACGGTTTCCATGCTTTGCTACCGGCACGCCGCCTGCTGCGATCACCAGTGAGGAAGTGGTGGAAATGTTGAAGGAGTTTGCTCCGTCACCGCCGGTTCCTACGATCTCCAGGACATCCAGATCATGCAGTAATTTGATGCAGTGCGCGCGCATTCCTGCTGCGGAAGCGGTGATCTCATCGATGGTCTCACCCTTCATGGAAAGTGCTGTCAGATAGGAAGACATCTGTACCGGTGTCGCCTGTCCGCTCATGATCTCATCCATGACTGTCTCTGCTTCCTGATATGTTAAGTCTTCTTTTTTTGAAAGTTTTACGATTGCTTTTTTGATCATTTTCATGTCCTCCTTAACTATACTCTTACAACATTTATGAAGTTTTCTACCATCTTTTTACCATCCAGTGTCATAACGGATTCGGGATGGAACTGTACTCCATAGATTGGATATTCTGTGTGTTCCACTGCCATGATCTCGCCGTCTTCTGCCTCTGCTGTGACTCTTAAAACCTCCGGAAGTTTATCTCTTACTGCTGCCAGTGAATGGTATCTGGCTGCCTGGAAGCTGTCTCCCAGTCCTTCAAAAAGTTTGCTTTCTCCGACGGTATAGATTGTTTTTTTCTTGCCGTGCATCAGTTCTTTTGCGTAGGAAACTCTGCCGCCAAAGGCTTCACAGATTGCCTGATGTCCAAGACAGATGCCGAAGATTGGAAGTTTTCCTGCAAAATATTTAATTGCTTCGATGCAGATTCCTGCGTCTGACGGCTTGCCCGGTCCCGGTGAAAGGATCAGTGCTTCCGGTTTCATTGCCTCGATTTCTTCTACTGTATATTCATCATTTCGAACAACTTTGATGTCTGGTTCTACGGAACCGATCAGCTGATATACGTTGTAGGAAAAGCTGTCATAATTATCAATCAGTACGATCATTCCAATCCCTCCTGTGCTTTTTGGATTGCCAGAACTACGGCTCTTGCCTTGTTGCAGCACTCTTCGAATTCTTTTTCCGGAACGCTGTCTGCTACGATCCCTGCTCCGGAGCGGATGCAGATCTCACCTTTTTTCTTGTATACAAGACGGATCGCAATGCAGGTATCAAGGTTTCCTGCAAAATCCAGATATCCGATCGCGCCGCCGTAAATGCCTCGTTTGCTCTGTTCCAGCTCTTCGATGATCTGGCAGGCACGGAACTTCGGTGCCCCGGAAAGTGTTCCTGCCGGGAGGATGGAGTCGACTGCATCTATCGCATCTTTGTCTTCTCGAAGCTCTCCTGCGACTGTGGAACCGATGTGCATAACCTGTGAAAAATGCTCCACACTCATGTATTTTTCCACTTCTACCGTTCCGATCTTGCTGATCCTTCCGATGTCATTTCGTCCCAGATCGACCAGCATGTTGTGCTCTGCAAGTTCCTTCTCATCTTTCAGAAGTCCCTCTTCCAGTTCCCTGTCTTCCTGCTTTGTCTTGCCTCTCGGTCTGGTTCCTGCCAGTGGGAAAGTGGTAAGTTTTTTGTCCTCCAGTTTTACCAGCGTTTCCGGTGAAGCACCTGCAAGTTCGATGTCATCACTGGAAAAATAAAACATATACGGTGACGGATTTGTTGCTCTCAAGACTCTGTAAGTATCAAATAAACTTCCCTCTGCTTTTGCTCTCATCGGGTTGGAAAGCACCACCTGGAAGATGTCTCCCTCATGGATATAATGTTTTGCTTTTTCTACCATCTGGCAGTATTTTTCTTTCGGGAACTGCGGTTTGATCTCAGAATCAAGCTGTAATGGCAGGAACTCAGCCTTCTGTCCGTTTCGGATCAGATCTGCCATTTCCTGAAGTTTTTTCTCTGCTTTCTGGTAAGAATTTTCCAGGTCGTCCAGCATGACTCCTGTGATCAGAAGTACTTTCTGTCTGTAATGGTCAAAGGCGATCACCTGGTCAAAAAGCATCAGATCCATGTCTCTGAAATCCGGATCTTCGTGTTCGCCAAGCTTTAATTTCGGCTCGCTGTATTTGATGTAATCATAGGAAAAATATCCGACCAAACCGCCGGTAAACGGTGGCATATCTTCAATCACCGGGCTCTTGTATTCTTTCAGGATCTCTCTTAAAGCGTCTCCCGGATGTGCAACCTGCTTTGTGATCTCACCCTGATCTTCGCCTTCCGTGCGGCGGATCTTCATTGCTCCGTCCGTGCAGGTAATCTCCATGGCCGGCTCATATCCGAGGAAAGAATAGCGTCCCCACACCTCTGTCTGGCTGGCACTTTCAAGCAGATAACAATGCCTGCTCGCCTTCCTTAAAGTCCTCATAACTTCTACCGGTGTATATCTGTCTGCGTATACTTCCCGGCAGACCGGAACTCTTTTGTACTGACCTTTTGCTGCGATCTCTCTGATGGTTTCTATCGTAGGATACATGGATCATACCTCCCTGTGTATTACTGTTTGTTCCTGTCAGAGCAAAAAAGAAAGCCCGCCCATGACAGAATCTGCTCTCTGTCAAGGACGAGCGTTAAAATTCACCCGCGGTGCCACCTTGATTCACGGAATGACCCGTGCGCTTTGCGGAATACCTGCATATTCCCGGCAACTGACGTATGCCTCACGTCACAGAATACTAAGCGATCGCCTTTCCCTGTGCCCTCAGCGGTCCATTTAACAATCTGCATTTCCACCCGGCTCTCACCCTCCCGGACTCTCTGTGCGCGCATGATAGTTTTTATCTCCGCTTCAACGGTTTAATTAACTAAATCAAATTTTCTATAAAATATCACGATTTTTTTCCATTGTCAATAGGGTTAGTTAAATTTCACATTTTATGTGCGATAAAATAGCCTCGGCCACACCGTCTTCTTCGTTTGTTCCGGTCACGCAGGCGGCGGATTTCTTGCAGTTTTCGGTGGCATTTCCCATTGCGATGCCGTATTTTACTGCTTCCAGCATACTGCTGTCGTTGTCTGCATCACCAAATGCCATCGCTTCTTCCGGGGAGATCCCGAGTTTATCCAGAAGCCACAATAGAGTTTTGCCTTTCCCTGCATCTTTGTGCCCCATTTCGAGAAGATTTGACACAGAGGAAGTCACGTAGATATCCGGAATCTCTTTCTCCAGGGATGTATACAGGCGGTTCCTGTCCTCATGGCTGCATACGAAGGAGATGCTGTCCAGTTCTTTCGCATGCTGCGCTGCAAACTCAATGATATCCTTCACAGGAGTCCTCGTTGCCTTGATATATCTTGCCCCGTACTCTGTCGCCAGATAGCGGATGGGATCTCTGACATACGCTTCCTCTGCGTAGGGAACACCGTCGACGACGACCTCCATGACCATTTTTTCTCTTTTTCTTACAGCAATCGCGACTTCTACGGATTCCGGTGTCATAAGGCACTGGTAAATGCGCTTCTTTTCGCTGACAGAATAAACAGCGCCACCATTGGCTGTGATCAGATATTCCACTCCCGGGTACTCACGGATCATCTCAGGTACAGAACCAAAGGATCTGCCCGTTGCCGGCACAAGGTAGATTCCCTGTGCTGCCGCCAGATCAAGGGCTTCTCTTGTACGTGGAGAAAGTTCTTTTTTGTTTGTCAGCAGGGTCCCGTCCAGGTCGCTGGCGATAAGTTTGACTGCCATTTCACATCTCCTTTGTATTTTTTTGCAAACTATCCATTCATTTTCCACCATTATACAAAATCTTCTGCTTTTTTTCCACCTGATATGATATACTATTAACATTGAGTAAAAAGGAGATGTGTATCATGAAATTTATTTATCCTGCGGTATTCCGCAAAACTGATAAAGGTACTTATAAGGGATTTTTCCCGGATCTTGAGGATTGTTTCGGAGAGGGCGAGACTCTGGATGAAGCAATTGAGGAGGCAAATGCCGCTGCTTACAACTGGATCTCTCTGGAACTTGATGAGGATGACTGCCAGCTCCCGCCTGTTTCTGATGCAGACGACCTGGAACTTGAAGAAGGCGATATCGTCCGGAATATTTCTGTAAATATCCGTTTTTATGAGGGATGGGATGAATAAAATTCCTTTTCCGGATTTCATCATATCAAATCAACCCGGAAGGAGTTTTTAACATGTCAGCATTTTCGGAGGTTCTTACCGAATATATCAAAGCCAGGCACGTCAAAGTTGCACCTATGACCAAATATTGCGGAATTGACCGCTCTACCATGTACAAGCTGATCAGTGGTAAACGCAATCCGCCGTCCAAAGATATTTTTGAAAAAATGGCCCAGTTCATGCACCTGACGCCAGCAGAAACACAGCGTTTCGAGGAAGCCTGGGAAGTGACTGTGATCGGTCCGGAAGTCTACTACAAGCGCAAAAGTGTAGAAAATTTTATCCGGCACTTTCCAAGTCATTTCTCTGTATCACCGGATGAATTTATTTTTTCCTCAAAACTTATCCAGAATAATCAGGAATCGGACTGCACAGTCCTGACCAGTCTTCAGAACGTCAACTATTTCATCCACAAAATGTTCCTTGCCGAAGCATCCAGGTCTTCCGGCAAGATATCACTGTTTCTACAGCCAGATCATGAATTTGTTTTTCATCTGCTCTCCACGCTGGCTCCGTCTGATACCCTGGAAGTTCAGCATATCCTCTGTCTGAACAGTGAAGACACCTTTACAGAACAGCATGAACTTGTAAACCTGAAGTATCTGGATGCGATTTTCCCAATCTACATGTCTGGATTGAATTATACATTATGGTATTATTATGATAATATTCCATCTCATTACCAGAATATGAATATTTTTCCATGTATGATTCTGACTTCCGATGCAGCGCTGATGTGTACTGCTGACGGACAGTCAGGAATCTTTTACCGCAATTCTGATGTAATACATATGCTTCAGGAAATGTACAATACTTATCTGGAACAATGTTCACAGTTATTTCTGCCAACTGCTTTTCTGCCGGATAATTTTTCGAATGTTTTCAATACAATTTTTGAAGTTTCTGAAGAGGCTCCTACTTTTGCCCTTCAACCGGAAGTCTGTATTACACCATTTATCAGCGAAAAGATTCTGAAACAGGCATTTAATTATGATATTCCGCACAGTGAGGAAATTATCAAACAGGCTGCCCTTGCTTTTAGAGGAAATATGAAAAGACTCACAGACAGCCAGACTTATGTATATTTTACAGCTGACGGACTTCTTCAGTTTGCTGCATCCGGACGGACTGCCGAGATTCCAGAAGTTTTTTATCATAAATTTACTGTTGAGCACCGAATCGAGATGCTACATGGAGTTGCCGAAAGCTGCCGCAAGGGTTCTTACAGAATTCTGCAAAAGCCATTAAACCATCTTCCATCCAACCTGCATCTTTGTATTCGTGGAAATGTCGGAACATTGATTTTTCAGAAATATAATGGAGAAGTCATGCTGTTTACGATCCAGGAGTATGGACTTCTTGAAACATTTCTTGATTATCTCCAGAATATGCTGGAAAGCAGTTTCTACACTTCAGAAGAAGCTGCCGCATACGTAGAAAGTATTATATACCAATTGGAAAATGGAGAACTTTCTTAACAATAAAAAAGCCGTATACTCAGGTAAACCCCTGAATATACGGTTTTTCTCTTTCATACTCGCCGATTCGATAGTTAAAATTATACGTATTATTTTTCATATTTCAAGATGTGACATTATTTGTGGGCAGAGTTTTTTGAAATTCAGAACACTTTTTGCCCGTTAATGAGAATTTATTGCAATTATACAATAAAATAAGCCCTCAGTGCTGTAACACCAAGGGCTTATGCTATAAAATTGCTTCCGTTATTTCGCTGGACGATATACCACAGTAAATCCTTCTGAAGCACTGCCCTGTACTTCTGCGGTATAACCAATCGGAGCCGCAGCTACAACATCATAGGTAATCGGAAGACCATCCTCATCCTGAGAATCCAGGAGTACCCACACATGTCTCCACTCGGTATCTGTGCCAAGTGTAATGCTGTCATATTCAAATCCATTGGAAAGCAGCTGAATATCAACCTGATCCGGGCGAACGGTCAGTGCGCCGCTGTCTTCCCATTGTGTCGTTACAGATACATCCGTTGCCGGTGTGACTTTGATCTGGAGCGGTTCGGACTGAACACCATTCCAGGCTGCAACGATATCGGTTGTACCCGTACCGATGCCGGTAACAATTCCCTTATCATCAACTGTTGCGACAGACGGATCAGAACTGGTCCATGTAACTGACGGACTGTCATTCTTCTCTGTGCCATCCCATGTCTCTGCAAAAATGATAGTTGCACCAGTCTGCTTAATACTACGGCTGGCTGGTGTCAGCTTTATTCCCGTACCGGTAACACTTACTTTGCTTGTTGCTGTAAATGCACCCCATGTAAGAGTTACAGTTGTCTCACCAGGGGCTTTCGCGATCAGATTTCCATTGTCATCCACTTCTGCAATCTGCGGATCATCCACATTCCAGATAACATCCTGTCCATCTGCCGCTGTTCCATCCTCACCTGTTCCATCAATCAGTTTATAGCCAATTGCCTGTACAGACAGATCCTCATTTAAAGATAACTGAATGCTGTCAGAGCCTGCTGCAAGCACAATTCCCTTAACAAAAACACGAATGCTGATGGTCATTGGCTCGCCGGATACAGCTCCATTCTCATCTGTTGGCTGGTAAGTTCCTGTTACAACAGCACCACCTGCCTTATGGCTTCTTAACTGTAACTGATCGTCGGAATCTGTATCAAAAATACTCACAACAGATTCATCACTGGATTCCCATGTCATATCTCTGACTGCAATTTTGCTGCCGCCCTTCTCACCATAAACCGGTACAAAGAGACTGGTTTCCTCAGAAACTCCATTAAATACAACATTACCGTCTATGATCTGACCGATAGAATTATCAGCAGGTATATCGCCAAGATAAAGCCCATCTGCGATTGAAGTCTCCTCTTCCACTTGAACTTCAGAAGTGAAATCTGCCTCAGACTGGAAATCAGCATCTGCATCTGTCTGTTCGTCTCCTTCGCTGGTCTCTGCATCAATATTCTCTGTGCTTTCATCTGTGCTGTCCTCAATTACAGTTTCCTCATCGCCTGAGAACTCCAGATCACTGGCTGCATCATCAGCTTCGTAATTATCCTCAGAAAAAGCCTCGACTGCCGCTTCATCCCCCAGATCACCGGCGTATACTACTGTGCCTCCCTGAGCTATAAGAGCCGCCGACAACATCCAGGTTAAAGTACGATTCCATTTTGAATGTAACCCTGCACTCATTTTTATCCCTCTTCTTCTTATTAAAAACATCTGTAAATAGTTTCTACTTTATCGTATGGTAAAATCCTCCACTATTGAGGTCATTTTATCACATGCTTCTTTCTCTGTAAAGTTTCGTGAATATTAATTTTTGCTTATTTTCTAAGTGCAGATTTTAAATTAACTTTGAAAAATTCAATTTTTCTCTTGCATTTCTTCTTCGTATATAGTATAATTCGCAACTGTCAATTGAATATGGTCTAATTGGAAACGCACATTCTCCCTGAATGATTAACGAACAACACATGCTCTTGTATCTTAATTTATTTATTCAAGGAGGATTTTTTTATGCCTAAAAACAAATTTCAAGAAGTAATTTTTACAATCATTATGGTATTTTTCATGGTTTACGCCATGATCTGTTATAATATCTCACTTAATATCGGTGGAATGTCCAACACTGTTTTTCTTTCCGCATTTCATGAGTTAGTCATCATGGGACCGATCGCATTCATTCTGGATTTCTTCATCGTATCCAAGCTTGCTTTTATGTGTGCTTCCCGTATGGTTGATTTCAGAAGCTGTCATCCGTTCAGCAAGATCCTTGCGATTTCTGTTCCATCCATTGCTTTTATGTGCCCGCTGATGAGTTTTGCTGCAACTCTTCTGTTCAAGAATGCAGGAAATCAGTTCGTTGCTGTATGGCTTCAGACAACTGCCATGAACTTCCCGATGGCTTTCTTCTGGCAGCTCATTTACGCAGGTCCGATCGTCCGTTTCATCTTCAGACATATCTTCCCGGAAAAAGAGGGCGCGCGCCAGACTGCATCTGAAATGTAATAAAATTCCAATAAAAAATCAGGTTTTCGCACAATGTTATCTGTCGTGTGGAAACCTGATTTCGTTTTATTTAGCTCTTTTCGATATCTTTACATGAGATTACAGAAGATAAACCGGAAGTTCTTCATTTACCTGAACAGAACCCTGTACTTCTTCCGGTGTTCTGTCCTTGACAAAAGCTTTCTGAAGTTCTTCTGAATTCTCTGGTGTGAGAACGGAAGTTTTTACGGATTTTTTGCGGGTTGTGGTTTTCTTTGGTGCTGCTTTCTTGGCTGTTGTGGCTTTTGCCTTTGTTGCTCTCGGTTTTCTGGCAGGAGTTTTTTTGGCTGCCGGTTCTTTAGCTTCTGCCTTTGGTGCTTCTTTGACTTCTGCCGGAGCTTTTGCTTCTTCTGCTGGTTTTACTGGTTCTGCTTTTGTTTCTGTGTTTTTGGCTTCTGCGTTTGCAGCACGCAGAATGCTGTCCTTACCTACTGACATAATCCATTACCTCCCTGGCTAATTCTGTATATTCCTTCGCGCTTCTGCTGGATTTCTTGTATTCTACAACCGGAATGCTGTTGTCCTGAGACCATTCAATGGTACTGTCAACGCGGATCAGGTTGTCAAATACATGAATATTGTCCAGCTGATGCAAAGTTTCCATGGTTTGTTTAAAATAATTCTTGCGAGTGTCGACTTTGGTCACTACGATACCCGCAACTTCGAGATCTGGTGCGATCTGCTTAACTTCGCCCAGAAATTCAAACATATTTGCAAGTCCGAACATTCCCCATGGGCTTGCCTCTACAGGAATGATTACCTTATCGGATGCACACAAAATGTTCATGACCCATCCGCCGAGGGTTGGCGGTGCATCGATGAGAATATAATCGTAAACGCCTGAATCCTTGATTTTCTGGATACATTTCTTCAGGATAAATTCTCGCTGCCATTTGGTAAAAAGTTCGTACTCGATGGAACTCATCAGCGTAGATGACGGAATCAGATCAAGACTTTCGTACGGTGTGTGTACGATGTAGTCTGTCAGGTCTTCCTGTTTACCAATTGCATGGTAGAGATTCTTCTCTCCCTGGGCGTGCTCCAGAACCCAGTCCTCTGGAAAAACTGCCAGTGAAAGATTCAGCTGCATGTCACCGTCAACCAGCAGAACTTTCTTTCCGGCGCGTGACATGGCTGCGCCGAGGTTTGAGCAGGTCGTGGATTTGCCGCTGCCGCCTTTGTTGTTGGTAAAACAGATAGTTATTGTCTTTGCCATGGGATTTTCCTCCCCTGTTTATCGTTTTGGGTATTTTTGTAAATTTATCTATGTCATATTATACGAAATTTCTTCAAAATTTTCAATGAGTTTGTCACTATTTATACCTTTTATCCAACATTTGTGCATGTCAGACCGTTTTTGTCACGCGGTAGTCGGGATAATGTTCTATCAGCTCTCATGAACAAGCCTTTGCAGAAAAAAAGCCGGCAGATTTGCGGTCTGCCGGTAAGTTGTGAATCTTATTTCTGTGGAAAAACTACGGTCAGGAGCATTTTGAATGCCTCTACTGCATATACTGCGTGTGGGATCTTGGCTGGCATTACGATTGCTTCGCCTGCTTTGCACTGGTATTTTACACCGCCTACGGTGAATTCGCCGACTCCTTCGAGGACAGTTACCATGGCATCACCTGTGGAATCGTGTGTGCCGATTTGTCCAATGTTCCTTCTTATTTTTATGAATAAAAAATCAGTCGAGGATCTTTCCATCCACGGAGATGGTGGTTACCTGCCATGGGATGAATTTGCCACTGTTCTGGAGGGCTTTTTTGGCTGCCATTTCCAGACCACCGCAGCATGGAACTTCCATGCGGACAATGGTTACGCTGGCGATATTGTTGTTTCGGATGATCTCTTCAAGTTTTTCACTGTAGTCTGCGGCATCCAGCTTCGGACAGCCTACCAGGACGATCCTGCCTTTGATAAAATCTTCGTGGAAGTTTGCGTAGGCGTAAGCGGTGCAGTCTGCCGCGATCAGGAGTTTCGCGCCGTCGAAATACGGTGCATTTGTCGGAACAAGTTTGATCTGTACCGGCCACTGCTGGAGCTGGGATTGTGATTTTGTAGCTTTTTTCTGGTTCGCGAGAACGGCTGCTTCGTCATACGCCGCTGCTTCTCTCTCCACAAATGTGATCGCGCCGGTCGGACATGCCGGGAGGCAGTCGCCCAGGCCGTCACAGTAGTCATCGCGAAGGAGTTTCGCCTTTCCGTCAACCATGCCAATCGCGCTCTCATGGCAAGCCGCCGCACACGCTCCGCATCCGTTGCATTTTTCTTCATCTATCTGAATGATCCTTCTGATCATAAAAAAATTCCTCCTCATTTTGTCTGTATCTCTGACTCGGTATCGCAGGTGTTCTCACCTGTTGAGTACAGGATACTGGAATGAGGGGGGAAATTCCGTGGTTATGACAACGGAATTAAAAATATCTACAACTTTTCTGCAGAACTCATGGATTAAAATGTTTTGCAGAATCATTCCTTGACCTGTTGCCAGAATATGCTTACAATTAAAACAAATAATTTTCAGGAGTGACTGTTTATGGATTTCTCTCTCATCTCCCAGACTTCTTTATTTCGCGGATATACGCCTTCCGAAACAGAGGAGCTCTTACGTAGGCTTCGGGCTTCTACCCGGAGGTTTGTTCGGGATTCGGCGGTTTATACTGCCGGGAAACCGGTGTCGAATATTGGGATCGTGCTGTCTGGTACTGCCCAGATCGAGAATAATGATATCTGGGGAAATACCAGTATCCTGGGGCTGGTCAAACCCGGAGAAGTTTTTGCCGAGGCTTATGCCTGTGTGCCTGGAGAGCCGATGATGGTGGACGTGATCGCCACGGAAGATACGGAAATTTTGTTTGTAAATGTCCCGGAAATCTTCCGTCTTGCCTCCAGCGGAAAGGGAAATTACACACGCCTGATCCAGAATCTTGTCATCATCAGTGCCCGCAAAAACCTCACTCTCTCCCGCCGTATCCTGCACACCTCATCCAAAAAGATCCGTGGAAGACTGCTCTCTTATCTCTCCTATCAGGCAGAACTTCAGGGCAGTAACCGCATCGAAATCCCACTCAATCGTCAGCAGCTTGCCGACTATCTGAGCCTCGACCGGAGTGCTCTTTCCAAGGAACTTAGCAGAATGAAAAGCGATGGCCTGATTGATTATCATAAGAATATTTTTACCTTGCATCATACTTTTACGAAAGGATTTTGACTATGAATTTTAAAGATATGGCAGAACAAAATGAGACCTGGATCATTGAACAGCGCCGCTATTTTCATGCACATCCAGAGCTTTCTTTTGAAGAAAAAAATACGACTCAGGCGATTGGAAAACGCCTGGAAGAAATGGGTCTTATACCACATTTTTACCCGGATTACAACGGTCTCTGGGCAATGATCGAGGGTGGAAAAAGTACACCTGACAGTAAGACGGTCGCGCTCCGTGCAGATATCGATGCCCTTCCCATCGAAGAACACACAGGCCTGTCTTTCTGCAGCCAGAATCCAGGTGTCATGCATGCCTGCGGACATGACTGCCATATCGCAATGCTCCTTGGCGGAATCCGCATGCTGACGTCCCGGAAAAAGCACTTAAAAGGCAATGTAAAGATCATTTTTCAGGCTGCTGAGGAGTCCTGCCACGGTGCAGAATACTATGTAAAACACGGTTTTCTGGATGATGTGGATGCCATTTACGGGACACATATCTGGGGCGATCTCGATGCGCCTTATATGAATTTTGAGACTGGTCCGCGCATGGCAAGCTGCGATAATTTCCGCATTGAAGTAGAAGGAATTTCTGCTCACGGCTCTACTCCACATCAGGGGGTTGATGCGATCCTGACTGCGGCTCATATCATCACAGAGATCCAGGCTATCGTCTCCCGCATGAACGACCCACTGAATCCGCTTGTCGTCACCGTCGGCAAGATCACCGGCGGCCAGCGTTTTAACATCCTCGCTGACAAAGTTATTATGAAGGGAACCACCCGCACCCACTCCCCGGAAATGCGTAAAAAAACAGAGCCTCTGCTCCGCAAGATCGTCGAAAACACAGCCGATTCTATGGGAGCAAAGGCCACTCTTACCTTTGAATATTTTCCAGCTCCGCTCATCAATGAACACGAAGATCTCGTCCAGATCGCAAGAAACGCCGCCACCAAAATGTACGGTCCGGACGCTCTGAAACCCTTTCCGAAGATGATGATCAGCGAAGATTTCGCCTACTTTATGGAGAAAGTTCCCGCCGTTTTCGGTCTCGTCGGAAGCCAGAATAAAGAACTTGGTTTCACCGCAAAAAACCACAACGACCACTACACTGTGGATGAATCCGTCCTCAAACGCGGAGCCGCAATGTACGCACAGTTCGCGTATGATTTTCTGGAAGAAAAATCAAAATAAGTGTCTACATGATCCGCAGACATGCCAGACTATCTTTTTCGCATCGGAAAATATGCTGCGTGCTAGATCCGATGCCCAGAATCTAAAATAATCGATGACTCTGGCATCGGAAATAGGTTATATTCATAAACGGGCTCATACCCCATCCGATGACAAGCTTCCTGTGCAAGATCCGCATCAATTCCTACCAGATTGCCATTTTCATCAAAGTAATTATATGGCTTATATTCATCACAGCCTATCATGAGATCTGTACGCTCATCCGACGCCAGAATACTCTGTGCAATCCCGGTCAGCAGGACAGGTCCAAGAAACAGCGGGCACAGTTTTTTAATAAAATTTTTCATTTCTTTCCTACTCATTTAATATACTGTTTTCAGTATACTCTTCCTCTTCTGCCTGTGTCAAATCATATGGATCTGCTTTCCGTTTTTCTCTATGATCCCCTCGGCTTCGAGGTTCTTAAGTTCTCTCGTCATGGCACTGCGGTCGACACTTAAATACTGTGCCAGTGCGGTATAGGACATAGGAAGTGTGAGGTCTTTGCTGTGTTTTTCTGCGGAAAGTGTATTGAGATAGGTTATCAGTTTCTTACGTGTACTGGATCTGGAAAGCATGTAGATCCGCTCATTCTGCTGTCGGGACTGGATTGCAGTAAGCTGCAACAGATTGCTGACCATCTGGCTGTGATGGTGGCATGCCTGGTCGCAGCGTCTGATCACATGCTCGTAGTCGATAAACATGATCCTGGTCTCCTGCGCCGCACGGACATAATAATGCTGTGAATCCGTCGGAAGCAGAAACGGCTCACCAAAAACGGCATCTTTATTGAGTTCATCGATCATGTACTCATTTCCCTCGGTGTCACAGCAGTAAAGTATCGCCCTGCCATAGAGGATCAGACCGATCTTTTTCATGGAGTTTGAATATTCCATGATGGTTTCTCCGTTTCGGAACGTCATTTCCCTTGCATGAAAACAGACACGCATTCTTTCCTGTTCTTCGGGCAGAATATCTGTAAAAAGTGTGATGTGCTCCATTTTTCCCCTCATCTCTTTCCATTGTTTTTCCATTATTATAACATAATTTTTCTCAATTAAGAGCATTTTTGTGACTTTTGCAACAGAATTCTCTTCTGTATTCTGTTATACTTTTAACAAAGTCAAGGATACAAAAAACGTTTTACATAAAACTCATAACAAATTGGAGGGTACGAAATATGAAGATCACAGATACTATCAGATACGCAGGTGTAAATGACCATCAGGTTGACCTTTTTGAAGGACAGTATAAGGTTCCGAACGGAATGTCCTACAACTCTTACGTGATCCTGGATGACAAGATCGCGGTTATGGATACCGTAGATGCCAACTTCACACATGAATGGCTCGACAATATCCAGCAGATCCTCGACGGACGCAGACCGGATTACCTGATCGTTCAGCATATGGAACCGGACCATGCAGCAAACGTGGCAAACTTCCTCAAAGTTTATCCGGACACCACAGTTGTTTCCAACAAAAAAGCATTCAACATGATCCAGAACTTCTTTGATCTCGACCTCGAGGGACGCAAGATCGAAGTAGAAAACGGCGGTACACTTTCTCTTGGATTCCATCAGCTTACTTTTGTCTTTGCTCCGATGGTACACTGGCCGGAAGTTATGGTGACTTATGACAGCACAGAAAAAGTTCTGTTTTCCGCAGACGGTTTCGGCAAATTCGGTGCGCTCGATGTAGAGGAGCCATGGGATGACGAAGCAAGACGTTACTTCATCGGTATCGTAGGAAAATACGGAAAACAGGTTCAGGCGCTTCTCAAAGTTGCCGCAACACTTGATATCCAGAAGATCTGTCCGCTTCATGGTCCTGTACTCACTGAAGATCTTGGCCATTATATCGGACTCTATGACACCTGGTCCTCCTACACACCGGAGACAGACGGAATCGTGATCGCCTATACTTCCGTATATGGTCACACCAGAGACGCTGTATATCTCCTTGCAGAAAAACTCAAATCCAAAGGATGTCCGCGGGTTCTCGTCTATGACCTTGCAAGAGACGATATGTCCCAGGCTCTCAGCGACGCTTTCCGTTATTCCAAACTGGTCCTTGCAACCACCACTTACAATGCGAGCATCTATCCGTTCATGAATGACTTTATCACCAGACTGGTAGAGCATAATTTCCAGAACCGCACGGTAGGAATCATCGAAAACGGCTCCTGGGCTCCTCTGGCAGCCAAAGTCATGAAAGAAATGATGGCTCCGTGCAAAAAGATCGACTGGTTAAAGAACAACGTCCACATCTGGTCCGCTGTAAAAGAAGAAAACAGAAAAGAGATCGAGGCAATGACCGATGAACTCTGCAAAGAATATATCGCCAAGAACGATACTCTCGCAAACAAAAATGATATGTCTGCACTTTTCCGTATCGGATACGGTCTCTATGTTGTGACTTCCAACGATGGAAAACGTGACAACGGACTGATCGTAAACACTGTTACCCAGCTGACCGATAACCCGTACCGTGTAGCAGTCAACATCAACAAAGCCAACTACTCTCACCATGTGATCCAGCAGACTGGTGTCCTGAATGTAAACTGCCTGTCCGTCGAAGCACCGTTCTCTGTTTTCGAAAGATTCGGTTTCCAGTCCGGCAGAACTGCTGACAAATTCGCAGGCCAGAAAGTCAACCGTTCCGGCAACGGACTTGTATTCCTGGACAAATACATCAACGCATTCATGTCCCTCAAGGTAGAGCAATATGTTGACCTCGGAACCCATGGCATGTTCATCTGCAGTGTCACCGAAGCCCGTGTCATGAGCGACCAGGAGACCATGACCTACACCTACTACCAGAACAACGTCAAACCAAAACCGCAGACCGAAGGAAAGAAAGGCTTTGTCTGCAAAGTCTGCGGCTACATCTACGAAGGCGACGAACTCCCGGAAGACATCATCTGCCCGCTGTGCAAACACGGTGCTGTAGATTTCGAGCCGATCCAGTAAAAAACCTCCAATTCAGATCATTGTGATCTGCTAAACCATTCAATCCATAAATAAAACCGCTGCCAGAAACAGATAGGAACATCTGCCTGGCGGCGGTTTTGCTTTATTTTGCTATCCTTTAATGACCTTGGAAAAAGTAATGGCAAATTAGACCATCCAAATTTCAGGCTATAAATGACTAGCAAACAGATAAGTACAAATAAAGTCCACCAAAATCTCGGAATTAATTGGCTTAAACTATAGCAAATACATAACAAGTCAATAAAATTACTCTAAACTGGTTGGTTCAAATTATAGTAAGTTCATATCAAGCCAATAAAACTCTTGAAATCGGGGCTGCTGCCGCAAAAATGATCTCTCATCTTTGCAGCAACAACCCCTTTATGTGAATGAATATTCGAAAATAAGTATGAAGGCATTATTATAAAAATAGATTTATGATCATCAATTCTATGACTCCCACTCCTGCCATAACCATGGAAACAGCCGTTTTGCATTTCAGCTGATCTTTCATTTCTGTCAGGCCAAACATTCCATTCGCCACCATGTACTGACAGAAACTGCTTCCGGAATGGAGTTCCGCTGACAATATCCCGGAAGATGTTTTATAGGATAGGAAAATCTCACAATAATTTCGTCAGTTCCTTCATATTCAGGATCACTTCATCCGCGCCTGCATCGATGAATTTTTCTTTCACGGACTGGATCTTTAATGCTTCCATATTTCTGAAGATCATATATGGGTACGGACGTCCCACATTTCCTGTGGAATCCGGGCTGAACCATGCATCCGGCTCGTATCCGTTTTCCTTTGCTTTGGCGGTCACGATCGCCATCATCTTGTCGGTATAACCGGTTGTGGAACCGATCTTGATATCTTTCTTTCTCAGTTCCTCTATCGTTTCCAGAACATATGGCTTTACTTCTGCAAACTGATCGAGGATTCCCAGAAGTTTCTCCTCAAACAGAGAGTAAAGTTTTTCTACGTCATCTTCTGTCCAGTCAGCTCCGTATTTTTCTTTCCAAAGACCGAAAATCCTCTTCATCTGGAGCATGGTGCGGATATGGTCACGCTTCAGCATTCCCATCGGTTTTCTTACTTCTTCCATGGTCGGCTCGATTCCGAAATGACAGAACACTTCTACAAATGCCTGCACCGGTGCAAAGCATCCATAGTCTACAGTTGTGCCTGCCCAGTCAAAAATTACTGCTTTATATGTACTCATTTTGCTTTTCCTCACTTATTTTTATCTGTTCTGTTCCAGAAACTCTTTGATAAGTTCTGAAACTTTCAGGATGTCTTCTTTGTAGATTTCTCCGATGTTTCCGATCCGGAAAGTGTCTGCCTCTGTTACTTTTCCAGAGTAGATCGCATAGCCGCGTTCTTTGATATACTGATACATATCTGCAAAGGAAAAGCTTGCATTTTCCGGATAGAAGAAGGTTGTGATGATCGGTCCCTGATGCTCCTCGTCGATGTATGGACGGATGCCAAGTTCCTTCATTTTCTCGATCAGAAGACGGTTATTTTCCACATATCTCTGATGTCTTGCAGGGATTCCTCCCTCTGCTTCCATCTCCTTTAATGCCTGATAAAATGCAAGAACTACATGTGTCGGAGAAGTAAATCTCCATTTGCCATCCTTGTTCATAGTCTCCCACTGGTCATAGAGGTCAAGAGAAAGGCTTCTTGCTTTGCCTTTGGATTCGATCAGTTTCTGTTTGTTTGCAATGATGAAGGAAAATCCCGGTACGCCCTGGATGCATTTGTTTGCACTGCTGATGATAAAGTCGATTCCCCATTCTCCGACCGGGATATCCACACCACCGAAACTGCTCATTGCATCTACGATCATAGTACGTCCATTTTCTTTGACTACTTTTGCGACAGACTCAATATCATTCAGGATTCCAGAGGTTGTCTCACTGTGGACCATGGATACATGTGTGATGGCAGGATCGTTCTTCAGGATCTCATTTACCTTGCCTGCATCCGGCACTCTGTCGTATTTTTCATGGTAGATCGTATAGTCGATCCCGGCATGTTTTACGATATCCTCCATACGTTCTCCGTATGCTCCCTTTGCACAGATCAGGAGTTTCTCGTCTGCTCCGATCACGCTGGTAAGTACAGATTCCACACCAAAAGTACCGCTTCCCTGCATCAGAATGGCAGTGTATTCATCCTCAGATACATGTGCAAGTTCCAGCAGTTTTTTTCTGATCTCCTGAGTGATACTTTGTAATCATCATCCCAGGTGCAGTGGTCAAACAGCATTTCTTTACCGTATCGGTAGTTGTCAGTGGTCCAGGTGTCAGTAATTTATAATTTTTCATGATGGTTTTTTCCTCTTTTCAGTTATTTTTAAATCCTCTCCAGCACTTCTCCTATATCAGAATTGATGCAGATCGCCTGGCTTCGGATCTCGTTTGGGCATTCGGCCTGGCCGTAGTTCAGGCAGGCGTAGGTGTTCTGATGGTTCTTAAGTGTCATCTGCCAGAAACTATACTTGATGATCCCTGGTGTGTTATACCCGACCCCTAATTCCAGATAAAGTGTCTTTAATCCGTCGCGTGTACGAAGGAAATTGGAGTACCGCTCTGCTGCCTGATGCCAGCCTTCGTCCTGCACAAAGGTATTGTCAGCCCGAAGATTCATCGTCATCGGCTTTCCACAGTACGGGCAGTGTGGGACGAGTTCTGTTGGAACCCTCATATCTTTCTGCTGCTGTACCATCTCACAGACGAGCTCTTCATTATCATAAGTTTCCTGACAGCACGGCTCGCTGCACTGAAAAAGTCCATAGTCCCCCTGTGTATAAAACAGTCGTTTCTTATCAAATCCTGCCTTCTGGAAACAGTGATCTACATTCGTTGTCAGCACAAAATAGTCCTTGTCCCGCACCAGTTCCAGCAGCTTCTCATACACCGGTTTCGGTGCATCCATGTAACGGTTGATATAGATATAACGGCTCCAGTACGCCCAGTATTCTTCCAGCGTCTCATACGGATAAAAACCGCCGGAATACATATCCGAGAAATCATATTTCGCCGCAAAATCTGAGAAATGTGCCCGGAATCTTTCTCCTGCATACGTAAATCCTGCCGATGTCGATAGTCCCGCATCGGCACCGATCACAACTGCATCAGCCTCCTCAAGCGCTGTCCGAAGTCGCCCGATCTCCTTCTCATAATGTTCCTCTGTCATTCTGTTCCTGGTCTTTGAAAACATCGCAGACACCTCTCTTATCTATTTATTTCGTAAAAAAACAGCCTGTATCATCAGACTGTTTTTATTTTTTCTATATTCTATAAATGAGCAAGTTCGTGATTTTGCATAAAAGAAAGACACCTTAAATCTGATTATGTTGTATAATGAAAGTGACGAAACAAACATTTGCAACATTCACAAGAAAGAAGGTGCCTCTCGCAAATACTATACATCATTCGTCATTCATATACAACCAGTTTAAGAAATTAAATTTATGCAAATTCTATTCGAACCGGGTCATAAATCATCTTATGAGTATCCTGATCAGCATTTTTATCTCAGGATACCATGGAAAAACCACGGATTTTGCTAAAAACAGCTCCTGCCACAGAACTACGATTGCTCATTTCCTTAATTCCGGGAAATGGGATGATTCATTACTTTCAGATGCATTAAAACAGCCTGTCATTGAGATTATTTATTCAGAAGCTGCACGTACCGGAAATCCTGTTTTCTGCATTGTGGATGATACGATAGCTTCAAAGACTAAGCCTTTGTCACGGGCATTACATCCAATTGAAGATGCGTACTTTCACCAGTCCCATTTAAAGAAAAAACAGGATTATGGACATCAGGCAGTTGCTGTCATGCTTTCCTGCAATGGCATTGTCCTGAATTATGCTTTTGTAATGTACAATAAATCAATTTCTAAAATTGACATTGTCCAAAACATCGCAAAGGAACTGCCTGTTCCACCAGTAATGTCTTATTTCCTTTGTGACTGTTGGTATGTTTCTGAAAAAATAATCAATACCTTTGCACAAAAAGGGTTCCATACCATTGGTGCTTTGAAAACAAACCGTCTGCTGTATCCATCAGAAATGAAAAAGAAACTCAGTGAACTGGCTGCCGAATTGTCCACCACACATAATGGATTTGACCTTGTGACAGTCAATAAACGAAAATATTATGTGTACCGATATAAGGGAAACCTCAACGGCATAGAAAATGCGGTAGTTCTTTTAAGTTATCCTGAAAAAGCATTTGGCAATCCCAAAGCACTACGTGCATTCATCAGTACAAATGTAGATTTATCTACACAGGAAATCCTAAGAATAAGTATAACTCTCTCTTATTGGAATTGTCAATTTTTAGCAGTTGCTTAAGTGAAATGGTTTATGAAACAGGATGTGAAATCATTTACAAAAAATTTAAATTTTTACAAAAAATACTTCAGGTATTCTTCTGCTTTGGCAGATCGGAATACCTGAAGTATAAATGAAATTTGTATTTTGTTTTGTGGTTACTTATTATTTGCCTTCATTTTATAGGTTTTGTGGTTTTTAAAATACGTATTATAGTATCTTATATATGCAGCTTTGGATACTCTCTTTGCACTGCTGTCTGTCCTGCCATAGTAATAGGAATCTCCTCTGCTGTGCGCTTCTCTTGCATGATATTTTAATACCAGCTTCTTAGCGGACATTCCATACATATTTGCCCATGTTCCACCTATGAAGTTTGTCCAGCCATCTGCATACAGACATTTATATTTGGATACGTAGGAAATTGTAGGTGGAGACATACTGATTCCTTTCGCACCATAGCTTCCAGCCAGAACTACCTTGCTGCCGGAAATTGTATAAACATTGTAGCTTGTTGTTCCACCTCCTGAAGAAGTGGTAATCATCTCCGGTGCACCTGTCTTATCCACATTCAGAATATAATACCATCTGATATCTTTATGATGAGATGCCAGATATTTGTAATAGATCTGATTGTAATCTGGAGTGACTGTTACGTTGCATTTATAATTTTTCTTTCCAACTTTCGCTGTGATCGTTGCCTTTCCTGTCCTCCGTGCGGTAACTTTTCCACCTGAAGACACAGATGCAATGCGAGTGTTGCTGCTCTTCCATGTTGGTTTCTGCTTTGTTCCCTGTAACTTTAATGTGTAGTTCTTTCCTGTAGCAAGGGTAACTGATGTCTTGTTCAGTTTCACTGCTGCTGCCTGAATTTTTGTCGGTATAAACGCAGTCTGGAACATCACTATGCACATCAGACATACCAATATTCTTTTTAAGGTCTTTTTCATGCGTACCCTCCTCTTAATATGATACCTTCATTATATGATACACAAAGCTGTAAAATCACTTTATGTTCAGGAAGAGAATTCATTACTGTTCTCTCTGTAACGAGAATTCTCTTTTATCTGTTCAGATCCTGTGATCCATCCATGCGATTACATCTGCAATGACTTCGTCACGGCAGTATTCGTTGAGGATCTCGTGGAAAAGTCCTCCGTATATCTTCATCTGGCGGTCTTTGGATGCTGCTGTTGCGAAGAAATCCATGGTATCCTGAACACTTACCAGGCCGTCTTTTTCGCCGTGCATCATAAGAACCGGATATGCAAAGTCTTTCATCTTGTCAGCAAACCAGTCCAGACCGTCGCAGATGCTGTAGCAGAGTCCTGTTGTAAAAGTGCTGGTGTTGTATGGATCTTTGCCGTACCAGTCTACGACTTCCCTGACTGAGCACACCCCTGAGCCCAGTTCATTCGGCAGTTTCGTATGTGGATCCAGATTTCGGTCTACGGATGTGATCAGTTTGCCGTTGTCCTTAACCAGTGCACCGCTGGTGATGATACCGCGGAGTTTTTTGTCCGGATATTTGGCTCCGTAGAGAGAAACGGTGTAGCCGCCCATGCTGTGACCGAGGAGAAATACCGGGATATCCGGATTTTCTTTGATGGCAAGGTCTACGAATACATTGGTGTCGTCGAGGATTTCGTTAAAATCGCTGTAATAGGTTCTCTCGCCCTCGGATCTGCCGTGGCCTCTGTGGTCGAAGCGATACGTGCTGATCCCTGCCTGATGAAGTTTCTCCGCAAAGTAATCATAACGTCCCTGGTGCTCGCAAAGACCGTGAACAATGACGATCGCAGCTCTGGCATCCTCGACCAGTTCCCTGTTGAAGAATAATTTTGTTGCGTCAAAAGATTCAACAAATACTTCCTGCATAGCAAAAACCTCCCTGTTTTTTTTATAAATCCAGTATAGCGGTTTTGTCTGATAAAAGCTACTGGTTATTGGAAGTTTGGTAATAATTTTTGTAGCTTTACGTCACCGTTTACAGGGTATAGCAGTCGTAGCGGATGGCTTTGCCGTTGAGGGTATAGGAAGGTTTCCTTCCGGCGAGGAATTCACTCTTCAGAGGGCGTTTGACGATGATCTTGTCCGGGGCGGCTTTGATTGCGGCATCGAAGAGGTCTGTTTCTTCGGAGCACGGCGGTTCCAGTTTCTGGATAAGCTGGAGTTTCTTGTTGATAAGGCTGGATTTCTGTCTTGCCGGGAACATGGGATCGAGATAGATCACGTCTACCGGGTCCAACAGTTTGGACATGCATTCTACGCTGTCGCCCTCGACAAGTTTCATCCGGGCGGCGATATCCTTTAACACTGGATGTTTCTTCGCACGACGCAGTGCATCCTTCAGAAGTATGGCAACTACAGGATTCTGCTCATACAAAGTCACTTCATATCCCTGCGCTGCCAGAAGAAAAGCATCCTCTCCCATACCGGCAGTTGCATCGATAGCCCTGCGCCCTTCTTTCTCCGATTTGGCGGCGCGGACCAGCATTTCGTGCTGAAGCCGTCCATTCGTGACGCGGTGGAGCATATTCTCAAAATCCCCCTGATAAGTCAGTCCATATCCTGTCAGGGAAACACCCTTCGAATCAAACAGTACTGTCAGTTCCTTCCCCGGCTTATCCGCGATCACACTCCCCGTCCGCCGAGCAAAAGACTCCGCCTGATCCCTCTGCCCGCCTTTTTGTATGCATACTACTATTTTGTCGTTCATGTTGGTTGTTCTCTTTCTATCTGTTATGAAAACTCATAATTCTAATCTGGTAGTTTTATCTGACAATATCTATCTGGCACATTTCCATAGCCTTCAGTGCATTCTCGTGGCTTTCCGGGGTCACTCCTGCACAGCATGAAGCATCTACTGTGATCGGCACTTCCGGAAGAGCTGCTTTCGCCAGAAGTGCATTGGAGATCACGCAGATATCTGTGCAGAGACCAACAAATGTAATACTTCCTATCTCATCATCAATGTTCATTGCCACCAGATCAGCTGCCAGATCTGTAGAGCCAAAGGTTTCCTTATCAATCGGTTCTGTTTTTCGCAAATCGTCCAATTCTCTTCTGATCTGCCAGCCTTCTGTATCCCGGATGCAGTGTGGTATCGGAAGCTTCTTTCCTTCCTGGGTATCCAGGTACCATGTTTCATGGGTATCTCGTGTAAAAAGAACTGTTCCTTTGAAATTTCGAATCTTCTCTTCTACTTTGGGAACGATTGTGACAGCCTCTTTTGTTCCAAGAGCGCCATCGATAAAATCATTCTGCATGTCTACTACAACTAAAATATCCTGCATGAATTTCCTCCTTCTCTTTTATCCGTGTTATTTTTTATTGTTCGATGAAGTGTATTCTTTCCGGCGCAAATCGATTCTGCTGAGGTCTTGTTTCTGCCGGATAGCCCAGTGCAAACATGGAAAATACTTTTACATTTTCTGAAAGATCCAGCAGTCTGTGTACTTCTTCCATGCGGTCTTCCACCGGTGCAATGCCAAACCATACGCCTCCAAGCCCCTGGGCATCTGTTTCCAGCCAGATATTCTGCTGCGCGATCGCCATGTCGATCTGTACAAAAGATGGTGCTATAAGCCCTTCTGTATGATACACAGGGACGATAACTACAGGCGCTCCTGCTGCACAGCCGGTATATGGTGTTACTTTAGACAGTTTCTGGATCTTTTCTTTATCCGTAACCACATAAAATTCCCATGGCTGCTGATTACAAGCACTCGGTGCCTGCATTCCCGCTCTCAGAATCTCCATGATCTTTTCCTTTTCTACTGGTCTGTCTTCATATTTTCTTACACTGATCCTGTGAAAAATACTGTTCATAATTTACGCTCCCTTGCTCATTATTTAAGATAGACTCATTATACCACAGGGCAAAAAAATAAGACACAGCTTAATGCTGTGTCTCAGACTGTAGACAAACTTGGTGTTGGGGATTATGCCCAGCACCATTTTTCTTTTAAAACTTCTTTTCTTTTTATTTTTTTCAAAATCAACAAAAATCTGACTGTATTCCAGCCTCGTTTTCCAAAATCCTTGCCAGTTTTTTCAGATTCATGCATGCGAAAGTAAGCCCGGCTTTCATTTCCATCCGCGCCTTTCCTACATACTGCGTATATCGAAATCCATGTTGTTCTTTCGCTGTACCGAATATCCTCTCTATGGTTTCTTTTCTTAACTGATAGATCTGTCTGTTTCCTATCGTGTGCCGAATGTCTTCTGCCACTTCCATATATTCTTCCCATACATGACGTGTGATCAGTTTTATATGATCCTTGCTTTCTGTGCATTTTGAAAGATATTGGCATTCAGCACAATGTTCACCGCAGCTTTTATACTCTTTATATCCACTTCTGTTTGTTGTACTGTATGGCAATATATGTGCTCCCGGACATATATAACA
>NZ_JBBMEI010000040.1:0-32341 GCF_040096655.1 Blautia intestinihominis
CGCTGGCATTCTCAGCAGTGTCTCACGCATGCTGTCCAGCCATCGGAAATTTTCTTTTTCCTCTATTGGTCTGGAACGTTTTTGCTCTTTTGTCTGGGAATCGTCCTTCGGCTTTTCCCGTGTATTTGTCTCCTGGTAGATAATACCCAAAGGGATCCCCTGGTCTGTCACGGCGATGCAAGAATGGACCAGCATTCCCCTTTGCTCCGTACTGCAATAGTATCCCATTCCCTGGATCGCTTTCCGGTCTCCAAATCCAACAGCGGTAGTATCCTGAACAGCTAAGATCCACTCTGCATCTGCACATTTTATTTTTTCTACAGTTGCTCTGGATATGCTGTCAAGTAATTCATCTTTGGATATCTCGCTATTACTAAAGAAACGGTATGCCGCTTTGGCAGAACTTCTGGAGCCGGTAGCTGCCCAAGTAGATTTTCCGGGCGATGCTGCAAAAGCGTCTATGATCTTGAAGAAACGTGACTTCAAACGCTGGTCAGTAAAATTTATGTCCACAAACTTTTCTTGCCAGTTCTTGTATTCCGCCGTCATTTGGATCTCCCCTTTTTCTTTAGTATAACATGGGAACATATAAATATCTATGATTACTTATGGGTCAAGTTAAGAGCTAAAGCAAGGGGTTTTACGACGCATTGGATAATATGAAATCGAAAAAATTACCATATTTGTCTTGGACAGATGTGGTAATTTTTTTGTGCATTTTTTGAAAATCTTTTATAATATTATTAAAGATTTATATACAGAAATGAGGTGAAGCGAGCGTGAGTTTTAAAGAATGTCTGAACGAGTATATAAAACAAATTCAATGCACAGGTAAAGAACTGGCTGTCAGTAGTGGGATTTCAGAGACTGTTATCAGCAGATATCGTAAAGGAGAGAGGACGCCTTCTGCTGACAGCGAGTATCTCAAAAAACTATCTGATGGAATCATAAAGATAGCAGAGACCAAAATGATTCAGGATTTTAATGCAGAACAGGTATTTGAGAAATTACGTAAAAGTCTGATGACGGGCCAAAAGGAGTTGCATTTTGACAATCAAAAAGTAAATTTGCTGCTGACTGAGCTGGACATTAATATCTCAAAAATAGCTGCTTTTATGCATTATGATCCATCTTATCTGTCCAAGATACGAAATGGAAAAAGAAGTCTGGCACATTATTATCTGACCAGTCGTAAAGAGGAAGTAGCAGTCAGCAAAAAAAATATGGAATTCCTTCTGAAAAAAGCCAGTTCACTGATGGATATTTACAGAAAGGAACGAAAAAATAAGTTAAATGTTTTTCTGGATGAAGATATGCATAAGGAAGGGCATCGGCGGAGAGTACTGGCAGTTCCATCATTGGGAACGATGTCGGAACAACTTTTGGAGAAGATCCTGAAGCGCAATGCAATTTGTGGAAATGAGCGGAAGATAGTTCTGGAATGTTATACAAAGCAAAAAGAAAGTCTGGAAATGATCCTGAGTCATAGTACCGTGGAAGATGAGATTTCAGAAATCATTTCGGAAGAATATGAGAAATATCCATTGGTGCTTTCTCTTGCAGAGTGTTTCCTGGAAAAAGATATCCAGCTTTCATATGACGAATATCTTTCCGGAATAAGAGAAGCAGAGGCATATGCAGAAAATCACAAAAACTATACAGTCCATGTGACGCAGATGAAAGGTTTTCGCAATATTCAAATTACCTGCTTTGAAGGAAAATGGTGCATGGTATCCAAAAACAGAGCACCGGCTATCCATTTTGTTATACATCATCCGAAACTCAGATATGCACTGGAAAATATGACTTTGCCGATTCAGGACGGGAAGATGTAGAGAAAAAGGAGAGGAATATGAAACGGAAAAAAAGAGAAGCGTTTATAATGGCAGCTGTTGCAGGAAGTTTTGCGGTTAGTATGACTGGTCCGCAAGATATATGGGCACTGGGAAATAATGGAGGACGCTCATATAAAGTGCAGACTATACAGGACAGTTCAACGAGGAAAACCGCAGCCAGAGGTTATGTACCGATAGATTATACAGTAAGTGGGGATGTGACATGGTGTGGAAAGTGGCAGAGTGCTTCTGCTCCGGCACAGGTTTATCTGACTGCAATGAGTGCGGATCAGAACACGATATTTGGCTTTTATTCACCAGTGTCTTATGAGCATATGCTGGATTATTCAATGGGAGGTGTATCTTATAACCAGCACCAGGATGGTTGGTTTGATGCACAGACAATGGTGCCAATGTTACATTTTATGAAGGCAGAAGAATACTGTGATTATATGACAGAAAATATTCTGGATGGGAATCAGGCAGAATTACTCAGTCAGGCAGAGATTACACCGAGTCAGCAGAAAATGTTGGATGAATCGGCTAATTTAAACTATCAGCAAAATCAGCAACTGGTACAGGGAAGTGGATTTCAGGTAGATGGAAGTTATAGTGGAATGGCGGAGAGGACTTATGGACTTACCTTGGATCAGATACCGTTTCGGTTTACGATATTGACGACAACAAATGGAGTACAGCTTTCTTCGACAGCAGATATGATCTATACAACTGCACATACTGCTTTTGTCGCATGGGAATCGCCATTTACATTTTTTATGTTGACGCCGGAAAATGAATATGAAAACAGTTACGCGGATTTTGAGCAGTTTGTTTTGAATACAGCAATGACAGATCAGTTTGTGCAGGCCTTTATAGATGCAAGAACGCAGATCATGCAGTACAGTGGCAGTTCCAGTATGTCACAGATCGGAGATTACTGTCAGGACAGTGTCAGTGCATCGATAGGGAACGATTCTACTTACGATGCAGAACGTTTTACGGATTATATCTATTCACAGAACGATTATACATTGCCGGATGGAGAGCATGTAAAAATACCGACTTCTTATGATTATGTGTACGCAGATGATCTTGGAAATGTTTATGTATCTAATGGTACGGACCAACCGGCCGGAACCACACAGCTTTATCCAAATTGAAAGGAGGAACAGGAGCATGAAAAAAACAGCGCGCATAGGCAAAAAAGTAGTTACGTTTTTTGTAACAGCAGGTCTGGTGGCAGGAAGTGCCCTTCCAGTATATGCTGCAATGGTGGGAAGTATGGCAGTTGAAGAAAATACGGTTGTACAGTCAGAGTCAGAACAGATGCCTCAGGGAGATGTTATAGCATTGGATGATATAGGGATTTCTGTCCAGGTTTCTGATTATACTGCGATTCGCCAGGATGATGGATTTGTTTATATTTACGCGATGGCAGATGAGTCTATTCCTTATGTGATCATTGGAAAATATGATGCAGCGTCTGTTAACTTTGTGAATGAATTTACAAAGTATATGGCGGAAAACTACAGTGATCTGCAAGTATCAGAAGACATGGATACAGTAGAACTGGAAGGACGTATATTTACAAAAATTGGTTACACGTATACTACGAGCGGATATGTAGTACGTGACAGAAGACTTTTTTTCAGTGAAAATGATAGAACCTATATGTTTGGAACAAAAGAGATAGAGTCGCTGGGATATTACACAGGAGATATGCTGGAACAGGTGGCTGGAAGTATGGCTTATCTTGCCGGAGGTGACAGTGATTACGCAAATCATGTGGACAGTGAGCGTTCCGTGACAGGAGGCGCAGAAAAAACGCTGGAGGATATTCAACAGGCAGCCGATGATGCTGTACAGCAGGAACCTTCTTTAGCAAATAGTATCATTTCCGGTGGAACGGTTGGAAGTATTGTTGGAGCTGCGGGAAACAGTACAGAAGAGCATGCAGATGGAAGTGATATTGTTTTTGATGAGACAAAAGCATCGTATAGTGGAACGTGGGTTCCATTTCAGGATGGATTTCAGCTGTATCTTCCCAGTGATTGGAGTACGTATGAATTGACACAGGAAGACACAGATCAAGGCGTACTTTATATTGCCGGAGATACTTCCGGGATAGAAAATTCACCGGCAGTTTCCGTTGTCTGGGCGTACAGTGATGGGGCAGAAACATTGGAAGATATTGCAGCTGTAATTCAGAATAGCGATTTTCAGCTGGATGGTATTGTTACGATCAATACAATACTGACTTCATTAAGCCTTTAAAACCACTGGGGACAAAAACTACCGGGGACGGAGGTTGATGGTATTCAACTCCGTCTTCAGTGGCTTTAATATCGTCCCCGGTGGCTCTGCTCTTATAGAGGCAGCATGAGTGCGATCGTGCTGCCTTTCTCATTGCTTTCGAGCACTTTTACCTGTCCGCCATGCTGTCTGGCAATTTCGGTTACGAGGGCGAGTCCAAGGCCGGCACCACCCATGGCACGGCTTCGGGATTTGTCTACGCGGAAAAACGGGGCGAAGATTTTTTCCTGATATTCAGGAGAAATTCCAATGCCGGTGTCAGAGATTTCAATGAAAGCACAGTCTGCCGGATGAGGCTGTGAAGAGGCATCCAGAATGACTTTTCCCGGATGGAGAGTTACAGTTACTTTTCCTGAAGGATGGTTATATTTGATAGCATTTTCCACGAGATTATACACAGCACGGTAGAGAAGAAGATAACTTCCGGTAACAGTACAGTCGCCATCTCTTTGGATCAATTCAATTTGCTTCTGCTCAGCCACTGAAGCCAGATCACAGAAAACTTCCTCTGTAAGCTCTGCCAGCGAAATTGTCTCAGAGCGTTCAACCGTCTGAATACCGGTCATATCGAGAAGAATCTCTGCCAGATGAGAAAGACGCCCGGTCTGTTCCTGAATCAAGGAGAAAATCTCCTGGTATTCTTCTATGGAAGGTGTCTTTTTGCGGGCAAAAACTTCCAGATTTGTCTGCATGACGGCAAGCGGAGTCCGAAGCTCATGTGCGGCACTGGCAGAAAACTGCTTCTGTGCAGTGAATGCATCATCCAGACGAGAGAGCATTTTATTAAAAGAAGCAGTCAACTGGGAAATTTCGTCATTACTGTCTGGTATTTCCAGAGATTCTGAAAGATTCTGCGCCTGTATTTTACCAATTTTTGTACTGAGGTCATGCAAAGGAGTCAGTGCACGGCGGCTGATGAAATAAGTTCCAATACTGCTTAGAAGAATAATAATGCCGGTAGCGATCATGCTTCTGATGCGAAATAAGTCTTTGGTCGCCTGCACCTGATTGGAAAGATCCGGAAACAATATGGATGGATCTACATTGAAAGTGATTGGTGTGGAGTCAGTTTTATTAATCTGTACGATGTAGCTTTCAAGATTTTCCATTCCGGTGACAGCGGAATTACTGATGAAAAAATACATCAGAATGCAGGTGACGGTTACAAGCAGAGTGATGAGCAAAGTCAGCCGCCACTGCAGGGAGCGTTTCTTCAGTGGATTTTTTATTGTATGATTTTCTTTCATTTCAGATCCTCCGTCAGAATATAGCCCTGTCCGATCCTATTCTGGATCGGATCATTGCCAAGAGCCGTGCGCAGCTTTTTGCGAAGGGCAGAAATATGGACACGTATGGAGTTGCTGAAGCTGTTGACGCTTCCGTCCCAGATATGTTCGATCAGTTCTTCCGAGCCGATGATACGATTCTGGTGAAGCATAAAATATTCCAGCAGTGCGGTTTCCTTCCGGGTGAGAGAAAGTTCTTCGTTGTTGATGCTGGCTTTTCTTGTACGGGTATCAAAGGTGATACGTCCGCATTTCAGGCAGATATTTTCCTGAATAAATTTTCGCCGTGTCAGGCTGCGGATCCGGGCTTCCAGTTCCTCGAAGTGAAAAGGCTTTGTCAGATAGTCATTTGCTCCAAGATCAAGTCCTTCTACTTTGTCCTGGATCTGTCCTCTGGCGGAAAGGATCAGAACAGGTGTGAAGGAGTTTATTTCCCGGAACTGCCGCAGGATTTCCAGACCATCTATGCCGGGAAGATTCAGATCCAGAAGAATCAGATCATAATTTTCGGTCAGGCACAATTCCAGTCCCTCATCTCCATCAAAACAGGTATCTGTTTCGTATCCATTCAGGCGAAGTCCCTCTGCAATCGAGCAGCAGAGCTGTTCTTCGTCTTCTATCACTAATATGTGCATGTGTAATCTCCTTTGTCTGATATGATGTACAGGTCAAAAATGCTTATATTGAAACTCTGGTATTATCATATCATGTTCCATATAAAATTCCCGTAAAAAATACAGGAATAAAAAGAAATTTTGATTTTTTTGATTTCTTAACAGAGATTTTATAGACAGGATGATATAATACGGTTACAGTAATCAAAGCGTGTATAATAAAAACACAAAACGATTTATAAATTACAGGACAAATATGAAGGGAGATATAAATATCATGAAATTCAGAATGAAAAAAATAACAGCACTTATGGCAGCAGCAGTATTGGGAGTATCCACCTTTGGCGGAGTATCCGTAATGGCAGCAGAAAGTACAGAAGCGATGGCGGTTCCGGCAGACGAAGCGGGAATGGTGGTTGATGGAGATGCGGTTGCAGCAGATGGTGATGCAATCCCGTCTGATTTTATACAGGGTACTTTTAAACCATCTGAGACAACTGTGCAGGCACAGGATTCTTATGAGTATCCATTCCTTGGACTTAACATGAAACTTCCGGAGGAACTGCTTAAACAGATAAAAGCGCAGACCATTGCGATGATCACAAATGAAGTATGGAATGACAATGCAGATGCAATTAAATATGCATATATAAGCTGGAGCGAAATGACCGAGGAGCAGAAAGAGGCAGAGGTTGACAAGATGGGAACAGCATATGATGACTGGTACAATAGTCTTGCAAAAGTTGGAGCGATTGGAATCTATGACGAAGATTCTGAGAAAGAACTGGATAAGATCACAGGCTGCACAGAACACAAAGAAATCGGAAGCAGCAGTGATGGAAAGTATAAATATTATCTGAGCACTAATAAAGATGCAGATGAATCCCTGAAAAAAGAAGTGGAAGAAATTGATGTGACACTCACAGAGATGACACCATTCCAGAAGCTTTCCGCATTTGACCAGCCACAGGAGACAAGCAATGAAGGTGATTCTACAACTGTAGGCAAGTTTGAGACAAAAGGCGTTGATGGAAAAGATTATACAGAAAAAGTATTCAGCGATTATGATCTTACACTTGTGAATGTTTTTACTACCTGGTGTTCTCCATGTGTAAATGAGATTCCGGAGCTGGAAAAACTCTATGAAGAGATGAAGGAAAAAGGTGTTGGAGTTGTCGGTGTCGTTCTTGATACAGTGAGTGATGATGCCAAACAGAATGAGGATACAGTGAAAAAAGCCGGTGTCCTTCAGGAGAAGACAAAAGCATCCTATCCGTTCCTGATCCCGGATTCAACAATGATGAATGGACGTTTAAATGGTATCTCTGCTTTCCCGGAAACATTCTTTGTTGACAAAGAAGGAAATATTGTAGGAGAAACCTATTCAGGAAGCCATACACTGGACGAATGGAAAGAAATCGTAGAAAAAGAACTCAAGAACATTTCTAAATAATAAAGCGATTTTGACAGAAAGATAAGAAAAATGATGAAAAAAATAACAGATTCAAAGTGGATAGGTCCTGCACTGGCGATTCTGGGAATTCTCCTGATGATATTTGGAATTTACCGGGGCGAAGTGGATGTAGTCTTTACAAAAGCAATCAATATCTGTATGGAGTGTATTGGAATTGGATAATAAAAAAATGAAAATCAATGAATGGCCGCGCCACGGGATCCAGGCACTGTGGGCGTTTCTTACCAACAGTCATGTTTCCGGATTTGTGACTGGAAAGATTTATACCGGAAAATTGAAAAATGTATGTGTTCCGGGGCTGAACTGCTATTCCTGCCCCGGGGCCACAGGTGCCTGTCCTATTGGTTCCTTTCAGGCAGTGATCGGCAGCTGGAATTTCAAAATGGCATATTATATAGTTGGATTTCTGATTTTTATCGGAGCTCTGCTGGGAAGACTTGTCTGTGGATTCCTCTGTCCATTTGGACTGATCCAGGATCTTTTGAATAAGATTCCTTTTCCCAAAAAGATTCGGACATTCAGGGGAGATAAGCTGCTTCGTAAACTGAAATATGTGATTCTTCTGGTGTTTGTAGTTTTGATGCCATTATTTGTGGTGGATATCATGGGACAGGGATCCCCTTATTTCTGTAAGCTGATCTGTCCGGCAGGTACGCTGGAAGGCGGGCTTCCACTGGTGCTTTTGAATAAATCCATGTGCAGTGCAGTGGGATGGCTCTATGTGTGGAAGAATACGATCCTGGTGATCACAATCATACTCTCCATTATCATTTATCGGCCGTTCTGTAAATATATCTGTCCGTTGGGTGCTTTTTATTCTGTATTTAATAAAGTTTCTGTTTTCCGTTATCGAGTGGATGCAGAAAAATGTGTTCACTGTGGAAAATGTGCAAAAGCATGTCAGATGGAAGTAAATCCGGTGGAAAACCCGAACAGCTTAGAATGTATTCGCTGTGGAAGATGTAAAAAGATCTGTCCGACACAGGCAATTCAGTGTGGGACAAAAAGAAAATAAAATTTTTATATGGGCTTAATATCAGATGATAATCAATATTAAGCTTGTATAACTTCTTTTTTGGTATATAATACTATTAAAATCAAAAAAGAGGAGATTAGTTATGCCAGAAAGACATAAAAGAAAACATCTGACATCCTTTCAGATGATTATTTTAGGTTTTGCAGGAGTGATCCTTTTGGGAGCACTCCTGCTTATGTTACCCGTCTCATCTGCGGAGAGAGTTGTAACGCCATTTGATCAGGCACTTTTTACTTCAACTTCTGCTGTATGTGTGACGGGTCTTGTTGTGCAGGACACAGGAAGCTACTGGTCAGGTTTTGGACAGGCAGTGATATTGCTGCTTATACAGACAGGCGGCCTGGGAGTTGTAACGGTTGCCGTTTCGGTGTTTATGCTGTCAGGACGAAAGATATCACTGATGCAGCGAAGTACCATGCAGGATGCCATCTCAGCACCAAAAGTCGGTGGTATTGTCCGCCTGACAAAGTTTATTCTGAGAGGAACGTTTCTGATCGAAGGAATTGGTGCGGTTTTGCTTCTTCCGGTATTTTGCCGTGATTTTGGAATAAAAGGTATATGGATGTCGATTTTTCATTCCATATCGGCCTTTTGTAATGCGGGATTTGATATACTTGGTACCGCAGATAACACTTTTGTATCACTGAGTGGTTATGCCGGAAATTTCTGGTTAAATATAGTGATTATGCTTCTGATTATCATTGGTGGCATTGGTTTTCTTACATGGGATGATGTTTATACGAATAAACTCCGATTTAAACGTTATCGTATGCAGAGCAAGATTATTCTGTTAACGACCGCAATCCTGATTTTTGTCCCGGCGATCTTCTTTTTTGTCTGTGACTTTGGACAGGTATCGATTGGGAAACGGACGCTGTTATCGCTTTTTCAGTCTGTAACGACAAGAACGGCTGGTTTTAATACCGCAGATCTGTCATCGATGACTGAGGTGGGACAGGCGATCATGATACTTCTTATGCTAATGGGAGGATCACCAAGTTCTACAGCAGGTGGCATGAAAACAACGACAGTGGCAGTCCTGCTTTTGAATGCGTTTGCGACATTTCGAAGTCGTGAGGATGCGGGGGCTTTTGGAAGAAGATTCGACAGTCAGGTAATAAAAAATGCCGCAACGATAGCAATGCTGTACTTTGTATTGTTTTTCTTTGGAGGAATAACCATCAGTGTTTATGAAGGGCTTTCATTGCAGCTTTGTCTGTATGAGGCTGCTTCAGCAGTAGGAACCGTAGGACTTACTCTGGGAATCACACCGGGGCTTCATATCCTGTCACGACTGATACTGATCGTGCTTATGTATCTGGGACGTGTAGGAGGACTGACCCTGATCTATGCGGTAGTGTCCAGAAGAAATACAAATGCAAAAATGCCATTGGAAAAAATAACAGTTGGATAAAGGAGAGAGCATGAAGAATATTTTACTTATTGGTCTTGGACGATTTGGAAAACATATTGCAATGCAGCTGAATGAAATGGGACACGAAATCATGGCAGTGGATATCAATGAGGAGCGAGTCAACAGAATCCTTCCTTTTGTTACCAATGCCCAGATTGGAGACAGTACAGATGCCAGTTTCCTGGAATCACTGGGAATAGGAAATTTTGATATCTGCTTTGTTACCATTGGAGGCAGTTTTCAGAATTCGCTTGAGACAACATCATTATTAAAAGAACTGGGAGCAAATCTGGTAATTTCCCGGGCAGAGCGTGACGTACAGGAAAAATTCCTTTTACGGAATGGTGCAGACAGAGTCGTTTATCCTGAAAAACAGGTGGCAAAATGGGCATCTATCCGTTATGCGGATGATCATATCCTTGACTATATGGAAGTAGATGCGTCTCATGCGATCTTTGAAGTAGCAATCCCAGATGAATGGATTGGAAGATCTGTTGGAGAACTGGATATTCGAAGAAGATATAATATAAATATTCTTGCAGTAAAAAAAGAAAGAGAAGTCAGTGTGACAATTTCTGTAAATACAGTTCTTGAAGCTGACAGTACGCTTCTGGTTCTTGGAGATTATAAAGCAATTCAGAAATTTTTCCACATCTGATAACAGTGAATTAACAGACAGGTGAAAGAAGTGATTTTCAGGAGGAGAGAGTCATGATTTTTGGAATGACATATTTTCAGATATGCCTGTATTTTCTGGTTTATTCTTTTGGCGGCTGGGTTGTTGAAGTTATTTTTCATGCGGTAGCACTTGGAAAGGTTATAAACCGAGGATTTTTGAACGGACCGGTATGCCCTGTGTATGGATTCGGAGTGCTTTCTGTGTTTGCCATGCTCAATACGATCCAGAGTGGCGGACATCAGATGAATGATGCAATGATCTTTCTGTTTGGAATTATCCTTGCAACGGCAGTGGAGCTGATCGCCGGCTGGCTGCTGGATGTATGTTTTCATGCGAGATGGTGGGACTATTCAGATAAGCCGTTCAATTTCCACGGATATATCTGTCTGGAGTTTTCGCTGATCTGGGGACTTGCGATCGTTATGGTAGTAAAGGTTTTTCAGAAATATGTAGAAAGTCAGGCATCCCATACCCCGGCAACCTGGGAGTGGATCGTAATAGCTGTTTTATATGCAGTGTATCTGACAGACTTTATTGTGACGGTAGCAGTTATCCGTGGTCTGAACAAGAAACTTACCAAGCTGGATAAAGTCAGCTCAGATCTGAGGATCGTAAGCGACAAACTCAGTAATACTCTGGCAACGACCACGATCGACACTGCACAGAAGGTCGGTGAAGGTAAGGTACAGGCTGCACTTGCAAAAGCTGAACTCCTTGAGGCAACAGCCGCCCAGAAGGAAAAATCTATTGAAATGCTTCGCATGAAAAAAGCAGAGCTTCAAGCACAGTTTGATGAACTGTCCAGTTCCATCACAAACCATACTGTATTTGGCCAGGGTCGAATCATCAAAGCTTTCCCGGAGATGAAACACAGAGATTACTTTGAACTGATCCAGGAACTGAAGAAGAAACTGAAGTAGAGCTACTTGCATGATCGCGAAGGTGTTAAGCGGTGTAAGAAAATAAAGAATTCCTTTATTGATGATGAAAATATCGCCAGTGAAATAGTCTACACATAGTGGAGATATTTCATCTGGCGGTATTTTTGTAAGATAAATGACACGTATGTTGTCTGTTTTTTTAAAATAATCCAGAGGAGGAATCTTATATGCATGAATATGAAATTTTTATCGAAGAAATAAATCCCTGTGGAGGAGAGAAATACAGCAAAAAAACTTTGATCGAGGCCGAGGCAGCCAGCCCGGAAGCATATGTAAAAGAGAATGGAAGATTTCCTGTCCTGGAATCTGTGCGTAACGGAGAAGGAGACATTGTGATCGTAACAGGTGATAATCAGGGATCTTTTGTGCGTTATACATTTACAGAGTAGGAATTGTTTGGATAGTAAGGAGAGAATTTTGTGAAATATGAGATTGGAGATTTCGTCAGTAAGTCAGTTACAGGTGTGTGTAAAATAGAAGACATTGTATCTCTGGATCTGACTGGCAAAAAAGAGAACAAATTATATTATCTGATGAAATCTATAGAAGATGAAAAAGGGAAACTTTATGTTCCTGTTTCAAATTCAGATGCGATATTAAGGCTATGCCTGACAAAAGAAGAAGCATGGAAGTTGATTGAACGGATCCCGGAAATTCCAACAGCATGGATTGATAATGAAAAAATGCGGGAACAAAAATACAAAGCAACAGTAAAATCAAATGATCCGGAAGCATTAATTTCTATTATAAAAATGATTTATCAGCGGAAAAAGAAAAGACTTGCACAAGGGAAAAAATGTACAACAACAGATGCAAGATATTTTCAGATAGCAGAAAACCTGTTATACATGGAACTTGGAGCAGCTCTTGGAAAACCGAAAGAGGAAGTTTGTGAAACAATCATTGAGTATATCAACAAAGGCAGACAGGAAGCGTAAGAGAAATCCAGAAAAAAATCTGTTTGACTTTTGGAAAAACAGGAAATATAATAATCACAAACGAGTAGCAAGTAAGCGTAAATCCAGTTTACCTGCCACTCGTTTTTTATTTTACAATTTTATATTTGCCATGAAAAAGTGTGTAGCCTGTCAGCGTAAGTCCAGCTTATATGACAGAGCTACATTTTTTTGTGCAGAAAAAGGAGGAGTTGAAACAAAATGGCAGAAAGTAACAAGATGAAAGATATGCCAGTGAATAAGCTAATGATCCAGATGGGGATCCCGATCATTGCGTTCGCTTATGGAATGCGAAGCAAAAAAAGAATCCAGGATGGAATCAGATATGGGCTTATTTATACGATCGTATTAATGATTCTGGGCATTGCGATCACAGAGATTTTCCCTGCTTCATTTGCCACACTGTTTAACGCAGGACAGTCGAGAGCGTATTTTATCAGTGCAATGAGAGTGATTTCCATCAGCTTTTTGTTTGCAGGAATCAATGTTGCTTATCAGGGAATTTACCAGGCTCTGGATGGCGGCATAGAATCCCTGGTTATTTCTCTTTTGAGACAGCTTGTAATTATCTTACCGCTGGCAGGAATTTTTTCTATATTTGTCAGAAACGGTCAGATGGGCGTTGCACTGATCTGGTGGGCATTTCCGATTACAGAAGCAATTTCATGCCTGGCAGGATATGTATTCTTAAAGAGAATCAGAAAAAATAAAGTAAACGTTCTCAAGTAAGGAGGAAGAGAGATGGCAAAAAGAATCATTACGATCAGCAGAGAATTCGGAAGCGGTGGACGTTTTATTGGTGAGGAGGTAGCAAAGAAATTAGGGATTGCCTATTATGATAAAAATATCATCAATCAGATTGCAGAAGAGTCCGGTCTGTCACCAGATTATATTCAGGAAAGTGCAGAGCTGTCCCCGAAAAAGGGGATTTTGGCATATGCACTTGCCGGACGTGATATTACCGGAAAATCTGTAGAAGATATGGTATATGAGGTACAGAGAAAAGTTATTTTGGAACTGGCAGAAAAAGAGCCATGTGTGATCATTGGAAGAAATGCAGATTTCATTTTAAAAGACCGGGATGATGTGCTGAATGTTTTTATACATGGAAATATGCCGGAAAAAACGAAGAGGATCTGTCAGCTGTATAATGTCAGTGAGCAGGATGCTGTAAAGATGATGACAGATACAGACAAAAGACGTATGACAAATTACAACTTTTATACAGACCAGAGATGGGGAAAAGCCAGTGATTATACACTGTGCCTGAACAGTTCGCAGCTTGGATATGATAAGTGTGAAGAAATAATCATGGAGTGTGTAAAGTAAATAACATTGTATTATACCCGAACGGGGATTGTTTATAAGAAATACATAAAATTATACCTGTTCGGGATTATTTTTGCTATTAAAGCTTGAATTTATACCCGCTCGGGATTATCATGATTAATATGAACAGAATTGGAAAGTATATAAAAGAAGAAAGAAAAAAGGCAGGTTTGACACAGGAAGAGTTTGCGATGCGTTCCGGTCTGGGACTCAGATTTGTGAGAGAACTGGAGCAGGGAAAAGAGACTGTGCGTCTGGACAAAGTAAACCAGGCACTGGCAATGTTCGGAAAAGAAGCTGTACCGGGAGAGAGGGAGGAGTGAAAGAATGGGTAGTTATTTGAACCCTGGAAGCGGTCTTTTTGAGATGGCATTGAGATCACAGATTTTTGTTGATAAGAGCGGCTTGATAGAAAAAACAAACCACTGTGTGCGGACACTTCAGAGATATATGTGTGTAAGCAGACCAAGAAGATTTGGAAAATCTATGGGTGTGGATATGCTGGCTGCTTATTATGACAGAAGTGTTAATACAAAAGAATTGTTTCAGAGTCTGAAGATCAAAAGTACCAAAGATTATGAAAAACATTTGAATCAATATGATGTTCTGAAAATCAATATGCAGGAATTTCTCAGTGCAACAAATGATATTGAGCATATGCTGAAAATGCTGAATGAATATCTGATTTTTGATCTGAAAGAGCAATATGGGCAAGTTCGATTTCGTGATGAAAAAAATCTGGTTCAGGTTATGAAGGATGTCTATAGTTACACGAAGCATCCATTTGTGATTTTGATTGATGAGTGGGACTGCCTGTTTCGTGAATATCAGCAGGACCAGGAGGCACAGAAAAAATATCTTGATTTTCTTAGATTCTGGCTTAAAGACAAAGAGTATGTTGCGTTGGCCTATATGACAGGGATTCTTCCAATAAAAAAATATGGCTCACATTCAGCTCTTAATATGTTTACAGAGTATTCAATGACAGATCCGGGAAATCTTGCAGAATATTTTGGATTTACAGAGACAGAAGTTCAGAAATTATGTGAAAAATACGAAATGAACTTTGAAGAGGCGAGAGCATGGTATAATGGCTATCATCTGATTTCGCATGAAGGTGGGACTAGAAAAGTTTATTCCATGTATAGCCCCAAATCTGTAGTAGAAGCAATGCAGAAGAGAAAGTTCGGAACATACTGGAATCAGACAGAGACTTACGAAGCTCTGAAAGTATACATTCAAATGAATATGGATGGGTTAAAAGATGCAATTGTTCAGATGCTGGCGGGAAGTAATATAAGAATCAATACAGGAACATTCAGTAACGATATGACAACTTTTGCGACAAAAGATGATGTGCTGACATTACTGGTTCACCTGGGATATCTGACTTATGATAATGAAAAGGAAACTGTAGAAATCCCGAACAGGGAAGTATCCCAGGAATATGTGAATGCAATCAGCACGATGGACTGGACGGAAGTGATTCGTTCCGTACAGACATCCAGAGAATTACTGGAAGCACTGTGGCAAATGGATTCCGAAAAAGTAGCAAAGGGAATCGAACAGGCACATAAAGAGGTTTCGATATTAACCTATAATGATGAAAATTCATTGAGCTGTACAATTAACCTGGCATTCTATTTTGCAAGAGAATATTATACAGTAATCAGAGAATTGCCGGGTGGTAAAGGATTTGCAGATATCTGTTTCATACCCAGAGAGATCCATATGGATAAACCAGCTGTTGTAATCGAATTGAAATGGAACAAAAGTGCAGAAGGTGCAATTCAGCAGATTAAGGACAAGCAATATATAGAGGCACTAAAAGATTATCATGGAAATCTGCTTCTGGCAGGAATTGATTATGATAAGAAAACAAAACAGCATAGCTGCATTATCGAAAAGTGGAATATGAGTTAAATGCTATAAAATTTAATAGCAACTTATAAATTTGCTAATATCTTCCAAATCAAAAGCAGATTCGTTAACATGAATACATCAGGTAAATTATCATAGAAAGAAATCTAGAGGTATATGCAATGTTAAATGAATCTGTGATCAAGGTATTAAAAAATGGTATGTGGGATCTGGCAACATGCGCGAATGGGGAACCGAATGTAGTGCCGGTAGCTTTTAAAAATTTCGCTATATGTGTGTGATCTGGCAGGAGTATAAAGCGACTCAGAACAAGATTAACAAGATACAGTCTGCGGAAGACCTTTCAGAATTCAGAAAGGTTTCTGAAGAAATGGTGGAATCCATTTACGGAAATGCACCAGATGAAATAAAAGAGATATACAAGAAAATATTGTGGTCATTACTAATGAAATTAAAGGTACCAAACGAGGAAACCAGTAATATCATAGGCGAGATTGGAGGTCGTGGTATGGGATATCTGTTTGAGAATATGGATGAAATGGACATACAGGCTGAAAGAAGAAATACTGCAAGAGAAAAAAAGCGCGCAGATGCACTCGAAGAGGAAGTTAAGCGTCTCAGGAAGCTGTTAGAAATTCAGGGACAGAAGTAATGTAGAAACACCGTATCATATCAACAAAGCTAAAAATGGAAACAAACCGAATCAAAAGATGTAAGTAAGGAAATATCGTTTTGCTGTCTAAGTGATGGTAAAGCGATATTTTTTTGCTATAGTTCTGAAAAATTTTTGCCCAATAGTTCTTGACAAATCCTCAAATCTCTATATAATTATCAAAGGTAATTAACAAAGATAACTATATAGGGAGAATGCAACATGACCAATAAGAAGATCAAGGAGATGCTTGATGCATGTTATCAGGCGAAGCGGATCAGGGAGATGCTACCGCCGCTGCCTCAGGGTGTGATGCCGTCTTATATTCAGTATCTGGATGTGATCCAGTCGCTGGAGAAACGGGATGTTCATGTAAAAGTATCTGATATCAGTGATGAGCTGAACATTCCGCGCCCGGGAGTGACCAGAACGGTTAAGGAGATGGAGAAAAAAGGCTATCTCAGCAAGATCGCATCCCCGGATGATGGACGTGTCACTTACATATCCGTCACAGAAGAAGGATGGAAGCTTTTTCATAAGTATGATGAACATTACTTCGGCGAGCTGTCTGCGGATCTGAGCGATATTTCAGAAGAAGATGCAGACTGTATGATCCGTACCATCGAGAAATTTTACCAGATCATGTGCGAGAGGAGGACTCATTATGACAAATGATAAAGCAGATTTTACGCAGGGAAGTATTTTGAAAAAACTGGTCGCCTTTATGATGCCCGTTCTTGGCGCATTGATCCTGCAGGCGGCGTATGGTGCTGTTGACCTTCTGGTAGTAGGAAGATTTGGTTCAACATCCGGACTTTCTGCAGTTTCAACAGGAAGCCAGGTGCTCAATCTGGTTACTTTCGTAGTAATCCAGTTTGCAATGGGTATTACAGTTCTGATCGCCCGGTACTTAGGCGAAAAGAGACCAGAACGAATCGGTGCAGTCATTGGTGGAGCTGCAATTGTGTTTACCATGATCTCCATTGGACTTTTTGTTGTAATGGTATGTTTTGCACGTCCGATTTCCGTGCTGATGCAGGCACCAGTGGAAGCCGTTGACCTGACATCCAGTTATGTACGGATCTGTGGAAGTGGTATCTTTTTTATTGTAGCTTATAACCTTTTGTCCGCAATCTTCCGTGGACTGGGAGACAGTAATTCACCACTTCTGTTTGTTCTGGTAGCATGTATCGTTAACGTGATCGGTGACCTGGTATTGGTCGCAGGACTTCACATGGATGCAGCAGGTGCGGCAATTGCAACGGTGACTGCACAGGCACTCAGCGTTGTGTTTGCGGTCATCCTTCTGATAAAAAAAGATCTTCCATTTAAGATCACAAAGAAAGATTTCTGCCTGAATCCACAGTGCAAAAAATTCCTCAAGATCGGTCTTCCATTGGCGCTTCAGGAATTTCTGACCCAGGTTTCTTTTCTGGCACTCTGTGCGTTTGTCAATCGACTCGGACTGGAGGCTTCTTCCGGTTACGGCGTTGCCTGCAAGATCGTAAACTTTGCGATGCTGGTACCAAGTGCGCTGATGCAGTCCATGGCGTCTTTCGTTTCCCAGAATGTAGGGGCGGGCAAGACAAAACGTGCAAAACAGTCCATGTTTACAGGAATCGGCGTAGGACTGGCTGTCGGCTGCCTGGTGTTCCTTCTTGTTATGTTTAAGGGAGATATGCTGGCAGGATTTTTCTCAATCGATGCAGCTGTTATCCGGAATGGATATGATTATCTGAAAGGATTTGCACCGGAAACGATCGTGACAGCGATCATGTTCAGTATGGTCGGTTATTTCAATGGAAACAACAAAACAGTCTGGGTTATGGCCCAGGGTCTGATTCAGACACTTCTGGTGCGTCTGCCGCTGGCATATTTTATGAGTATCCAGCCAAATGCAAGCCTGACAAAGATCGGACTGGCAGCACCGGTCGCAACAGTAACAGGAATCATTTTGAATGTAGGATTCTTTATTTATCTGAATCGTAAGGAACAAAAATCAGCGTAATAAAAAATCTCTGACGGGTATGACAGCCTGGCAGAGATTTTTTTGTAGAAGTAAATGCTAAAATATATTATAATATTATATGATTAGTATCCAGCAACAGTGTACAAGAGGATTTTACTGAAATATGCAAAAAAATAAAAGAAAAATATTTTTGGTTGGAGGCATTATAGCTGCCGCGGCAGTTATAATGAGCGGATGTCAGACCAAAACTGCTTCAGAGCAGACAGGAGCCGAAGATGATCGTCCACATATCATGGTTGGATGTGATGACTACACACCGTTCAGTTACATGGATGTGGATGGAAATATGACCGGAATAGATGTAGAACTTGCAAGGGAAGCTTTTGACCGGATAGGATATCAGGCAGATTTTACATTTATCAACTGGGAAGACAAGAAGAAACTATTGAAGGACGGCTCTATTGACTGCGTCTGGAGCAGTTTTACTATGGACGGGAGAGAAACAGAGTACAAATGGGCCGGTCCGTACATGAAAAGCAAGCAGGTTGTTGCAGTCAATATCGACAGTGATATTTATACGCTGAATGATCTGGAGGGCAAAACGGTTGCTGTCCAGTCAACTACGAAACCAGAAGATCTGTTTCGCAGTCATGAAGCGGGACTTCCAGAATTAAGAAAAATAATATCCGTAAAGAACAGAGATGTTCTGTTTACATTTTTGAGTAAAGGATATGTTGATGCAATTGCAGCACATGATACGTCTATAGTACAGTTTTCCGAAGATTTTGATATGGAATACAGGATTCTGGAAGAGCCGCTGCTTAATGTAAATCTTGGAGTGGCTTTTGATCTGGATGATGACCGTGGAATCGATGAACAATTATCCCAGGCGATCAAAGAAATGCGTAAAGATGGAACAATAGAGGACATTGTCAGCGAGTATCTGCCAGGTGCAGACAGATATCTGGAGGATGCGGATGAAAAATAAACAACATAATTTGGACAGGAACAACTTTATTCTTGCAGAAATCCTGGTGGGGCTTTTATTGTTTTTTGTTGTTTTGGTGATTACTGTCAAGGCAGATCTGTCATCGGCAGAAACCCGGCTTTCTGATATGGTTACCTACATAAAAGAACAGTACAACAATAATATGAAACTCGATATCGCATCAGAATCCAAGAGTCTGATGCGAATGATCCAAAGTGTGGAAGTGCTGAGCCAGCAGATCCAGCAGGAAGAAAAAACATCAGATATAACAGAAGAACTGCTGGAAAATTATTGTACGATAAGTTACCTCACAGGAGTCCTGATTCTGGATGAGAATGGACAGGTTCAGGAAAAATACTGCTCGGATGAAGTACAGGCAGAGGAAATCCTGAGCCAGACTGATCAGGATGTTCTGCTGGATGTAGTGGATTTTCATGAAAAAACATATTCTGTGAGAATGGAATGCGAAGATGGTTCCTATATTGATATAGCAGCGAACGGCAGACAGGATAAGCCTGGTATCGTTCTGGTATATTATCATACGCCTGAGAGATATACGAGTATTTTTAACCATTCGATCAATTCGCTTCTTACCGGCTACAGTCTGGAACACAATGGAACGATTGTTATAAGCGAAAATAATCAGATCGTTGCATCGAATGACAAGGGATTGATCGGTGCGAAGACAGAGGATATACAGGAACTCAAGTGCATCAATGAAAGTGCCGTGGAAAAGCAGCTTGTGCGTACAGACTATCAGACGATACCAGACTATGGTCTGATGGAAAAAGGACGCGATTATTATGTCTACGCATATATGTCGGCGGATAAGATCTTTGCAAAGACACCGAGGAATATGCTGTATACAGTGTTCATCTATCTGGTGATCGTGGGATTTATGCATGCGCTGAGATGGCGTATGCTGCAGGGGCATCAGAAAGAGCAGATGAGGCTGCAGAAGGAATATACAAAGAACCTTGAAAGCAAAAACCTTGAACTCAGAGAAGCTGTTTTTCAGGCACAAAAAGCAAATGCAGCCAAGAGCAGTTTCCTGTCAAGGATGAGTCACGATATCAGAACTCCTTTGAATGGAATCATCGGGCTGATCAAAATAAATGAGACGCATATGGACGACAGGGAGCTTGTCAAAACAAATCAGGATAAGATGCTGGTGTCCGCGGACCATCTGCTTTCGCTGATCAATGATGTCCTGCAGATGAGCAAACTGGAAGATGAAAATATTGAAATTTCACATGAGCCGATAGATCTTGGTGAGATATCCAGAGAAGTTGGAACGATTATCAGCGGCCGTACCGCGGAAGCCGGGATCGCATTTGAGATCGGGAAACAGGAACTTCCTGTTTCTTATGTCTACGGAAGCCCGCTGCATATCCGGCAGATATTCCTGAATATCTATGGGAACTGTATTAAATATAATAAACCACATGGAAAAGTAACAACAACACTGAAATGCCTAGGTGAAAAAAATGGTATAGTCACGTATCGCTGGACAATTTCAGATACAGGCATTGGAATGAGTGAGGAGTTTCTGAAACATATTTTTGAGCCTTTTGTGCAGGAACATTCTGATGCGAGAACGGTTTACAGCGGCACCGGACTTGGAATGTCTATTGTGAAAAGAATCATCGACAGGATGAACGGAACAATTGTGGTGACAAGCAAAGAGGGCGAAGGATCTACATTTGTTATTACACTGCCGTTTGAGATCGCAGAGAAGCCAGAGGAAATTCTGGCAGAAATGGACGGCGAAGTAAATATTGCCGGTCTGCATCTCCTGCTGGCAGAGGATAATGAACTGAATGCTGAGATCGCAAGGACATTATTGGAAGATGAAGGAGCCATCACAACCATTGTAAATGACGGACAGCAGGCAGTAGACATTTTTTCCAGAAATAAACCGGGCACTTTTGATGCGATTCTTATGGATATCATGATGCCAGAGATGGATGGACTCTCCGCAACAAAAGCGATCCGCGCACTTGACCGTGAAGATGCCGGAACCATCCCGATCATTGCCATGACTGCAAATGCCTTTGATGAGGATGAGAAGAAGTGTATGGAAGCAGGTATGAATGCACACCTGGTGAAACCGCTGGATATCCAGAAAATGAAAGAAGCTGTCTGCAGATATCTGAATAAATAAAATGATCGACAGGGAGACTGAGAATCGGGAGATTGCAGTCTCCCTGTGTTTTTGCTATAAAAAACTCAGTAAAACAACAGATTTTCGTTACTATATGTTATGATAAAATTACAGGAATAAAAAATTCATGCAGGGGAGAGCGAGGATGAAAAAGAAGTTTTTATTTATGGCACTTGGTGTCAGTATGCTGGGCATTATGACGGGAAATTTTGTCAAAGCGGATGATGAAGTCCAGGAAGAAGAAAGTATCGTACAGCCGTACGAACATCAGCACAGAGATGTCGGGGAGTCGGTATACAGAGAGGCTGCCAGGGCATTTGCGGGTGGAGATGGAACTGAGAACTCACCTTATGAGATCAGTTCTGCGGAGGAACTGCAGTATTTGGCAGAACTCCTTTCGGATCCGGAGAATAGAAGTACGGAATATCGTACTCAAAATTATATCCTGACAGCAGATATCAGTCTTAATGATGCTTCTGATTATGAAAACTGGGGCACAGAGCGACCGGAGTATGACTGGAGATCGATCGGAGCAGAAGCGACGTTTACTGGTGTATTTGACGGAAACGGACATACGATCAGTGGTCTGTATCAGAATAAAGATCTTCAGGAAGACAACGCAGATGCTTCATCAGATCATAGTGGTTTATTCGCAGATGTATATTGTGCTACGATAAAAAATCTGAATCTGACAGATGTATATATTGAAGTATCAGGGGATGCTTCCAAAGCGGGAGGAATTGCCGGAAATGCAGCTAAAACACAGATTCTGAACTGCACAGTAAATGGGACTGTGATTGGATATGATGGATATTACGGAGGAATTACCGGAAGTGCGTCTGGCACGATCAGTGGATGTGAGTTTGATGGAACTGTAAAAGCAGTAAAAGATTTGAAGAACGGGCAAAGCGGGCTGGCTTACCTGGGTGGAATTACAGGAGATTTTTCATCAGCAGTATCTGCTGTGGAAAGTGACAGGGATGAAAAAGCAGAAGATTTTGCAGGGATTGTGAATTGCGTGAATAAAGGAAACATAGAAGCAGAAAAAGAAAGTGCTTCCGCCCATGCATTGGGAGGAATTGCAGGTTCGAATTCTGCCAGGATCACAGGCTGTGTAAACGAGGGAACGGTTGAAGCTAAGGTGAATGAAGAGGACTCAGAAGGAACCTCATTATCAGCAGGCGGAATTACGGGAGATTTTTCCGTGGTGGTCATGGGAGAGGATGGGATTCTCAGTGACTGTATAAATAATGGAACTGTTATATCTGATAATGCCAATACAGGAGGAATCACAGGTTCTGTGTATCTGTCAGATCCGAGATATACCGTTACGATTGAAAATTGCAAAAATGTAGGAAAAGTTTTTTCGACAAATCATTATTATGCTGGCATTGCAGCAGATGCATGTATAAAAACAGACAGTACACTTACTGTCTCGGGATGTATGAATGAAGTAGACTTTACAGAAGGAGAAGGTGCCGGGATCGTTCATCATCTGGCAATGCAGAAAGGAAATGTGGTTCTGTCTGACTGCGTCAATCATGGAAAGATTGTTTCATTCGGACAAAATGCAGCAGGTATTCTCTGTTATACAACAAATATGGGAAATGACTGGAATCTGGAACTTGAAAACTGTGAAAATACAGGAGACATCAGCAGTGAAGTAGAGGCAGGTGGAATTGCATGTTTTACGGCTTATTATAAGACTGAGGAAAATGCAAATACATCTTTTGCAATCAGGAACTGTAAGAATAGCGGAAATCTTTCTTCTCCGACTACGAATGGTTATATGGGCGGCATTCTTGCAGTTGATGGTTTTATGCTTACCAAAACAGAAATCGACGGATGCGAAAACAGTGGAAATATTTCATTCACGAAACAGTGGGTCATGGGAGAAGCAGATCTGAAAACAGAAAATGATGAGGGAGAAAAAGAAGATGCTTCTTTGTTCACTCTGTCTGTTATGGGAGGAGGAATTGTTGGCAGAATAGGGGAATCCGTACTGTTATCGGTTGATGCTGATAAGCCCTCCAAAAGTGAGATCAACAAAAAAGACGCTCTCGTTATGATCAGCAATTGTACCAATACTGGCTCGCTGAGTTATGAAGAGCCACAGAAAGGTGATGGTGTGACAGAAGAAGAATTCCAGAAAGCAAAAGCGGAATACTGGAAACCAAGTATGGGAGGAATCCTGGGAGACTGCTCCTGCACAAACGGTTTCAGCGTGAATTTTGAAAACTGTACTTACAGCACAGAGCGTGGTGTAGGAAATGTGGAGCTTCCGGACAGTACACTAGAGAAAATGGCGGCGGTAGAAATTGGTTATCGCCATATAGATACTGCTCAGGCTTATGGAAATGAGCGTGGAGTTGGAGAGGGTGTCAGAACCTGTGGAATTCCGAGAGAGGAACTTTTTGTTGTATCCAAGGTTGCTGCAGAACACAAGACATATGAGGATGCAGCCAGAAGTATCAATGAAACTCTGGAAAAAATGGGCCTTGATTATCTGGACATGATGATCATTCACAGCCCGCAGCCATGGGTAGAAGTGAACCAGTCAGAGAACCGTTATGTAGAAGGAAACCGTGCAGCATGGAAAGCGCTGGAAGACGCATATAAAGCTGGAAAATTAAAAGCGCTCGGTGTTTCCAATTTCCAGATCGGAGATATTGAGAGCCTGGTGGAAACCGCAGAGATCAAACCGATGGTCAACCAGATCCTGCTTCATATCAGCAATACCCCGCTTGAACTGGTCGGATATTGCCAGAAGAACGGAATTGTAGTAGAAGCATATTCCCCGAATGGACATGGCGAGATCCTGAATCAGCCGGAAATCAAAGAAATGGCCGAGAAATATGGAGTATCTGTTCCACAGCTCTGCATCCGTTATACACTGCAGCTTGGAACGATTTCCCTGCCAAAGACAGCAAATCCAGATCATATGAAGGCAAATGCAGAAGTTGATTTCGAAATCAGCCCGGAGGATATGGAGATTCTCAAGAACTTCAAAAAGATTGAGAGTTATGGAGCAAGCAGTGGATTCCCTGTGTATGGCGGAAAACTCTGATTAAAAAAGAAAACGATAGAGTAAAGCATAAAAGCTGCTGGCATGCAAGTCAGCAGCTTTTTGCACCTTATTTTGGGGAACATTTTGTAATATAAAATGTCACATGTGCCTCAGAATCTGTCTGTACGAGGAATTTGGAGGCGGGCATTTTTTCGCGGCAGAGGGTATCCCAGAAGCCAAGTTCTGTGCGGAGAAGAAAATTGAATCCGTTGATTTCTTTAAAGCTGTTTTTCAGTGGAAATGGAAGGATTCCAATATCACAGGAACCGTCTTTCAGGGCAGCGAGAACTTCCTCATTCTGGCAGATGACAGAGGAAACCATCATTCCCGGATATTCGGCATTTAGTTTTGGCAGCAGTTTCCATAATGGAGCCGGGGTGCAGGAACGTGTGATAGCTGGTGTTGAGATATGGAATTTCTCTGCAACACGGGACAGCGTTCCGAGCTCTGCGAAAGCCACAAATTGTTCCAGTTCGTACAGATCCAGCATAGTCGTCCTCCTGATTTACATTTCATTTTATGAAAAGCAGATTGCGATATAAATAGTGTGCATTTTTGGGAAGAAACTGTAAAGTAGAAATTGAAAAAGGATTTACCGTAATTAGAAATTATATAGTTACAGTAAGCAAAATGAACAATCACATTTCAGAAAATTGGAGGTAAAGATCATGGAATATGTTACTCTGAACAACGGAATCAAAATGCCGAAACTTGGATATGGTGTTTATCAGACACCGCCGGAAGATACAAAACGCTGCGTACTGGATGCAATCGAGGTAGGATACCGCAGCATCGACACCGCACAGGCTTATTATAACGAAGAAGGTGTAGGAGCAGCACTCAGTGAATGCGGTCTGCCAAGAGAAGAGTTTTTCCTGACAACCAAGGTATGGATCACAAATGCCGGTTATGAGAAAGCAAGAGCTTCTATCGAAGAATCCATGAAAAAACTGCAGACAGAATATCTGGATCTTCTGCTGATTCATCAGCCATTTGGTGATTACTACGGAACCTATCGTGCAATGGAGGAATTTTACAAAGAAGGCAAGATCCGTGCGATCGGTGTATCCAACTTCGGGCCGGACCGTTACCTTGATATCCAGCATTTTGCAGAAATAAAACCGGCTGTAAACCAGATCGAAACACATGTATTCCAGCAGCAGAAAGTTGCAAAAGAATATCTGAAAAAATACGGCTGCCAGATTGAATCCTGGGGACCGTTTGCAGAAGGCCGCAAGGATATGTTTACTAATCCGGTTCTTACAGAAATCGGTGCGAAATACGGAAAGACTGCCGCGCAGACAGCTCTGCGTTTCCTGCTCCAGAGCGATGTGGTCATTATTCCGAAATCTGTTCATAAGGACAGAATGCAGCAGAATTTTGACCTCTTTGATTTCAGCCTGACAGCAGAAGAGATGGCTGCTATTGAGAAACTGGATGGTGGAGAAAGCCTGTTCTTCTCACATTATGATCCAAAAACAGTAGAGTGGTTTATGTCTATTCTGTAAGATTTATAAGAGAAATTTTTTTGGTGAAAGGGGACGAAAACGATGGAAAAGCGTAGATTAAGAAATATTGAAGTATCTCCGATCGGTATTGGCTGTATGGGATTCAGTCACGGATATGGTGAGATCCCGACGGAGGAATACAGCATTGAAGCGATCCGCAAAGCATATGAATTCGGCTGTACATTCTTTGATACGGCAGAAGCTTATGGACCGAACATGCTTCCGGAAAACAAAGGCCATAATGAAAAGATTGTCGGAAAAGCAGTGAAAGATTTTCGTAAAGACATCGTCATTGGAACGAAATTCCATCTGGAAACAGCAGAAGCAAAGAGCAAAGGTGTGGAAGCCACTATGCGGGAGCATCTGGAAAGATCTCTGAGAAACCTGCAGACAGACTATGCAGATGTGTATTATCCCAGGTTGATGTTGATGTGATCGACAGAGCTAATAAAGAAACCCCACTTTCCGCGATCCAGAATATTTATTCCATGGTAGAGCGAGGCGCAGAAGAGGCGGTAATTCCATACTGCATGGAACACAACATAGAGCTTGTTCCGTTCTCCCCAACAGCAAGTGGTTTTCTTTCCGGAAAAGTGACTGTAAATTCTGATTTTTCCCACAGCGACGATGTCCGCAAATTCGTTCCACAGCTTCGCAAAGAAAATATCGAAGCAAACCAGCCGGTGCTTGCACTGCTTGAGGAATACGCAGAGAAAAAAGCTGCAACCAAAGCCCAGATCTCATTGAGCTGGATGCTGCATAAATATCCAAATGTAGTCCCGATCCCTGGATCCAAGAACCAGGGAAGAATCCTCGAAAACCTCGGTTCCTGGAACGTAGAGCTGTCCGATGCAGAATTCCAGGCACTGGAAACAGCCCTTGATAAAATCCTTGTCCATGGACACAGAGGATTCTTCGAACAGCAGGGAAACAGCATGGCGAATTGGGGTAAGAAATAAATCCATTTATTCATAAAATTCAGTTCTTCTAAGTTGAGTATAAGGCCGCGCTGCTCTTATGGCAGATGCGGCTTTAAGCTCGATATCAACATATAAAATCTGTTCTTTATCATCTGCCTTTGCAAGTACATTTCCATTCGCATCAACAACGATCGATTCACCGGAAAAATCCATATCTCCCTCTGCACCGACACGATTGCACATGGCAATGATGGTACTGTTCTGAAATGCCTGTACACGAAGCTCCCATTCGAACATTTCTGAAGGTTCTGCTTTGGTATTTACGGTCGGAATCAAGATCAGATCTGCACCCTTTAAAGCTTCGGTTCGGATGCTTTCCGGATAGTGGCGGTCGAAGCAGACGACAATTCCTAGTTTTCCAAATTCTGTTTCAAAAACTTTGAATCCGTCATCAGACGGAGTATAGTAGTCCTGTTCAAAAAATTTATCAGCCTGAGCGATGTGTACCATTTTCTGAATTCCCAGAATTTTACCGTTTTTGTTGATCAGAATGCTTGCATCGTATGGGCACTCATTTTCCAGAAGATAGATATTCGGGACAGCCATGATCTGATTTTTTCTGCATGTGTCGCCGGCTTCTTTCATTGCATTTAAGCTTTTTTCTATATTAGATTCTACACTGCCGGAATCCGACATCTGTATTAATGCTAGTCGCATGAGCTTGTCCTCCTTCATTTAATTCCAAGAAACTCCTTAATATACGGCAGTGCCGCGCCAATCGTGATATTGTGCTTCGGCATCTTGCTGATATGCAGGAAATCCTGGCTTTCCGGGAATGGAGTCATGCGCCGGATCTCTTCATGGATGTAGGAGAGATCTTTCTCCTGGAGGTAAGGAGCAAGATAGCCGCCGAGAATAAAATCTTTATCATAGATCAGATGCAGTAGATTGATGGATCTTGCCAGATGAGAGAGATACTGGTGCCAGCGATTTACGGCATTGGTTTGTCCATCATGGACTTTTTCAAAAAAAGTATCCAGCGTTTCTGTGTCATCAAGAAGGGCAGACAGGGAACAGAGAACATCTTTATCAGAGGATTCTGGATCAGGAAGCACATGTGAAAGAACTGGATTATGTTTCCACTCTGAGTGGATATATTCACTGGAAACTGACCGGAAACAGGGTAATCGGTATCGGAGATGCAGCAGGAATGTTTCCGGTGAACTCTGATACGCATGATTACTGTGAAGATATGGTGCAGGAATTCTGACAGAAGAAGGTGCAGCTTTCCTTGATGAAAGCGGAAATCTGGAAGCGGGAATTCCGTTATGTCCGCCGGAGGGAGATGCCGGCACTGGCATGACCGCGACAAATTCCGTGGCTCCACGGACGGGCAATGTATCAGCGGGAACAAGCACTTTTGCCATGATCGTTCTGGAAAAACAGCTCAGTAAAATTTACCGCGAGATTGATATGGTCACAACGCCGGCAGGTTTTCCATGTGCGATGTCGCATGCCAACAACGGGACTTCTGACCTGAATGCATGGGTCAGTCTTTTTGAAGAGTTTGCACAGCTTATGGGATATCAGACAGATACAGGAGAACTGTTCAGCAAATTATATACAAATTCTCTGAATGGTGATCCGGACTGTGGCGGACTCCTGGCATATGGATATTACTCAGGAGAAAATGTGACGTACTGTCTCCTCTGTACAGCATACACAGTTGTAAATATCCCGTTGAATACGATCGTTCCGAGACTGACTTCGGATGTACATGAAAGAGATATCCTGGTTTCCACGAGAATGATCTGTGCGATGATCGGAACAGCGATCGTCATGACGATTACAGCACCAATGGTAAAATTTTTCGGTAAAGGAAATGAAGCCAGGGGCTATCTTGTAACTATGACCATTTATGGAATTGCAGCTATGCTGATTTTCTTCGTGACTTTTGCGAGCACAGAAGAAGTCGTACCGCCAACTGTCAGCAATGAAAAAACAACTTTACTGGAAAGTCTGAAAGGGCTCACCGGACAGGCATGGATTCTTTTTCTCCTGAATCTGTCTTATTTTTCACTGTATGTAGTAAGAAACACAACTGTTTTGTATTATTTCAAATATAACCTTGGCAGAACAGAATGGCTGTCACTGGTTGGCATCCTTGGCATTTTATCCGGTCTTCCGATGCTTCTGGCGCTTCCGGCACTGGAAAAAAGATTCAGCAAGCGAAACCTGATGTTTGTAAGTGTGGCACTGTACATAGCGGGAGACCTGATGATCTTTCTTGGAAAAAATTCCGCAGTTTTTCTCCTTGCAGGACTGGTGATCACAGGACTTGGGATTTATGGAATCTTTGGCATTACTTTTGCCATGCAGCCAGACGTGATCGACTATTCAGAATACAAGAAAAATTCCAGCGTAGCGGGACTGATCGCTGCATTCCAGGGATTTTTTGTAAAAGGCGGCATGGGACTTACCAGTTTTGTGATCGGTGCTTTTCTTAAGAATGGCGGCTATGTAGCCAATGCAGTACAGACGGACAAAGCATTGTCCTACATTGAAGTCTGCTTTATCTGGATACCGGTTGTATTGTGTGTTATAATCGCTGTGCTGACCTGGTTTTATAAACTGGACAGCCTGAGAAGCGAAATGACAGAAGAACTGGAAAGTAGAAGGCGGAAGATAGCAAATGGAAATGAAAGGTGCGATTTTTGACATGGATGGTCTGCTGTTCGATACAGAGAACATCTATCAGGAAACATGGAATGAACTGGCAGCAGAGAATGGTGTGACTCTTGGGGCTGATTTTGTTGGCGATATCTGTGGAACCAGCGGTGCACATATGTGCAGGGTGATCGAGAAGCATTATGGAGTTGCCGACGGAAGCATCATTATGGAAGAGTGCATGAAGCGGGTGCGGCAGAAACTTAAGGTGTATGTGCCGAAGAAACCGGGTGCAGAGTGGATTGTAAAAGCTTTTCATGATAAGGGCATGCGCCTTGCAGTGGCAAGCAGCAGTTATCCGGAACAGATAGAAAGTAATCTGAAACTGGCAGGAATGAGAGAATATTTTGATGCAGTTGTCAGCGGCAAAGAGGTTGAACATGGCAAACCGGCACCGGATATTTTTCTCCTTGCAGCAGAGCGGATCGGCTGTACACCGGAAACCTGCTATGTCTTTGAAGACAGCGAAAACGGCATCCACGCCGGAAAAGTAGCAGGATGTACCGCGATCATGATCCCGGATGTTCTGGCACCGTCAGAGGAGATCAAAGAGATTGCTGATGGAATTTATGAAAGCCTGGAAGCGTTTACGGTGGAAGTGCTGGAAAAGGCGGAATAAATTATGAAGATCATGGGAATAGACATCGGCACGACAACAGTCAGTATCGTGCTGACAGATACAGAAACGGGGAAGCAGCTTGCAAGAGAGACGGTGGAACATAATTCTTTTCTGCAGAGCAGCAGGCCGGAGCAGAAGATACAGGATCCGGGGCAGATCTATGAGATCGTCAGAGAACTTCTCGCAAAGATGCAGGGAGAACATGGACTGCCGGATGGGATTGGATTTACGGGACAGATGCATGGGATGCTGTATGTGGATGCTTCTGGAATGGCAGTAAGTCCGCTGTATACATGGCAGGATGGAAGTGGCGAGATCCCGCTGGAAGACGGCAGGACCTGTGTGGAAATACTATTCCTGTTATCGGACTTGACATGGCGGCAAGCTGGGGATGCTTTGACCTGCAGAGACAGGAGTTTTTGTATGAGGCTCTGAAGCATGCGGGTGTAGACACTTCTTATCTGCCGGAAGTGAGAAAGGGACATTTTCTGATCGGAAAAACCAGAGATGGTGTACCGGTAATGGGATCGATCGGTGATAATCAGGCGAGCCTGTTTGGCTCTGTCCGGGATCTTGAGGATACCGTTCTTCTGAATGTGGGAACCGGAAGTCAGATTTCTTTTGTATCAGAAGAGTTTGTAGAATGCGGAGGCAGTGTAGAACTTCGTCCATGTACTGAAAGCAGCTATATCCTTGTGGGGGCTTCTTTGTGCGGCGGTCGTGCTTATGCGATGCTGGAACAGTTTTACCGAGAAGTCTCCGGAACAGATTCCGGGGCAAAGATGTATTCCCGGATGCAGGAACAGGCAGAAGATTTTCTTGAAAAATATGGAAAAGAAGCTGTATGGAAAGTAGACACGGCATTTTCCGGGACAAGAAGTGATCCGTCCCGCCGGGGAATGATAACAGGAATCGGCGTGGAGAATTTTCATCCAGGTGCACTGACGGCTGGTGTGATCTGCGGAATCCTTGATGAACTGCATGAGCAGTACGAGCAGATGTGCAAGCTTACCGGGAAAAAAGCCACTCGCCTGGCCGGCTCCGGAAATGGAATCCGAAGAAATCCATTAATGAGAAAACTGGCAGAAGAAATGTTTGGAATGCCAATGTATGTTTCTGAATATGAAGAAGAGGCGGCGTGTGGAGCGGCACTCTGTGCGGGGAAAGTATTAACAAAATAACAGGCAATCTGGAATGTATTTTGTCCATGAGAATGAAGTGCACAGTAACTTCCAGGTAACTATGGTACAGGATTGTGCTTACTTTACAACTATAAATGAGTCAAAATCATCGCTTTCCTTTGCACATTGGAAAAGATATCGATACTTTTCCGACTGAACAATGCCGCAGATCTTGTGATATCCGGTCTCGAAAGAGCAGAACTCACCAGTTCCTGCGCACTGATGAATGCACGCAGTGCTTTGGGATTACCAAATGCTTTTTCAGGATAACTTAAAAGAACTACCGCATTTTCTATGCCGTTGAGGTTTCCCTCATATCGGTACACATAATATTTTCGTTTTTTGACTGTCGCAAGGTCAAATCCATTATGTGTAACGGACAATTCGGCAGCCAGTTCCTTTGCGATGTTTTGAACAATGTCAATTTTAGAAATTGATTTATTGTACATTACAAAAGCATAATTCAGGACAATGCCATTGCAGGAAAGAATGACAGCAACTGCCTGATGTCCATAATCCTGTTTTTTCTTTAAATGGGACTGATGAAAGTACGCATCTTCAATTGGATGTAATGCCCGTGACAAAGGCTTAGTCTTTGAAGCTATCGTGTCATCCACAATGCAGAAAACAGGATTTCCGGTACGTGCAGCTTCTGAATAAATAATCTCAATGACAGACTGTTTTAATGTATCTGAAAGTAATGAATCATTTCATTTCCCGGAATTAAGGAAATGAGCGATCGTAGTTCTGTGGCAGGAGCTGTTTTTAGCAAAATCCGTGGTTTTTCC
>NZ_JBBMEI010000041.1:0-31843 GCF_040096655.1 Blautia intestinihominis
ATTACGATTGCTCTCTGTGGAGAGTTGGTCGGTATTGATTCTGAAAATGCCTGGTTTTCTTTTGTAAAAAAGAATTACCGACACCTTTTCCCACAGCTTTGCAGCAGAAGCCGTTTTAACAGAACAAGGCGTGCTCTGATGCAGATAACCGAATTATTAAGACAAAAAATGCGCTCTGTTTTTCCGGTTCCGGTCAGTTCTTATTGCATTCTTGATAGTTTTCCGCTTGCAGTCTGTAAATTTGGACGTGCACGATACTGCAAAACATTTCGCAGCCAGGATGCTGATTACGGAAAGTGTCCTTCTAAAAAGGAAACTTACTTTGGTTATAAAGTGCATACCCTGGTCACATTAGAAGGTTACATTACTGCATTTGAGATTACGCCGGCATCCACAGATGACCGCGAAGGATTACGGGATCTGGCGGATAATTGTTCAAATATTACAATTTTAGCAGATAAAGGATATGTTGGCGAAAAACTCATGCAGGAAATGAAGGAACAAACGATCTGTCTTTTTGCACTCAAGCGTTCCAACGGTAAAGAAAACTGGTCAAAAGCTTTCAGGGCTTATGCACCCGTTTGGTTAATAAAGTATTGGCATACAACCTCTGCATTGCATTAAACAGTATTTTCGGCGAAACCTGCGAACTTGGAAAAATCAAAGAATTGATATTCTAAAAAATTTATTTATCAATAATAACAGGGATTCTTTGCGGTTTTTACAAGTTTTAAACGTTTTATTTGAAATAGCACAACAGGTTAATTTATTTCCCATACAGATAAGAGCTGTACTCTGGAGCATCCAGATTCGTGGTATCGATCCATACAGGATCATAGTATACAAATTTCTCCAGACCGCTGGAAACTTTCTCATACGGAACGGTCAGCTGTACGGCTGCAAGGATCGTCTGGTATCCCAGCTGATACGGGGACTGTGAAACAATGCCTGCCTCTGAACCATTACGAACTGCGTCCTGCTGTTTGGTAGTTGCATCCACTCCAACCATGACCGGTGCTGTACCCTCTGCTTTCTCAATATCGAGATAAAGATCAGATACATCTGCATTCGTACAGAACACGCCTGCCAGATCCGGATATCTCCGAAGAGCATCTTCCATGGCAGTTTTCATGTCATCCACCTGATCTGTATATAATTCCTGAACAACTGTAATGTCCGGACATTCTGCGAGAGCTTCCTTGAATCCTTCTACACGTTTCTTAGAGCTCTCTGTCTTCTCCTGAGCGGAAAAAATTGCGACTTTACCGCTTTTTCCGATCGCATCGCTTAATTTCTCTCCCGCCATCTTTCCTACATAAACATTATCTGTTCCGCGGAAAACGGCGATCATATCACTGTCACTTACATTGGAGTCAAAAGCTACTACTGCAATGTCATTCTCTCTGGCTGCCTCAAGCTGTGCCTGGCAGGAATCCTCGTCGCCTGCTGAAAGACATAATACCGTTGGATTCTCTGCAATAACTGCATCCAGTGTATTAACCTGCTTCTCCACATCCTGCTCATCACTTGCGCCTTCAAAGGTCATCGTGATCTGGTCATCGGATGTAAAACCGTATGCCGCATTGACATCCTTAATCGCATCTTCCATACCGGAATGAAGTGCCTTCCAGTACTCACCATCCACGCTCTTACTTACAACTGCAATTCTACTTCCCTTCGTTACGGGTGCAGAAGTATCGATCTGTGCTGCCAGTGCAGCTTCTTCCTCTGATTCCGGATCTGAATCTGTCTCTTCCTCTGTCTGTGCTGTCTCGTCATTTGCCTGCACATCCGCCACAAAATTCTCAGAGCCGCTTTCTTTGTCGAGTCCCCCTGCCACCAGTATGGCACCAGCAAGGATAATTCCGGCTGCAGCCGCTTTTCTCATTATTTTCCCTCTTTTCTTAATCCAAACTTCATACAAATGCGCTTCTTTTTTTACATTATACACATTTTCTTTTTTGCGTCCATAGATTTCATAGTTTTTTCATTATTTGAGCGGAAAATAATACATTCTTGCTGATATGCTTTACAGTGTCAAAAAGCCTTTGAATGTCTCACCTTTCGGTGTGACTTTAAATTCCATTTTTTTTCCGTTTGCCGGGTGGCGGAAAGCCAGATGGCAGGAGCATAATCCTAACGGAAGGCCAGACTTATCTGCGGCGTTATATTTCCGGTCTCCAAGGAGCGGCATGCCTTTGTGAGCCATCTGCACACGGATCTGATGATGTCGTCCTGTATCCAGGATGATCTTAACAAGGATCCTTTTTCCTGTTGCGGTGCGTTCGTCTTTGATTTCTTCCTGAATACTGTAATCCAGGCTGGCTTTCTTTGCTCCGGGAGTCTTCGGAGTGACCACGGAGGAAGAATTTGTCCGGTTATCTTTTTTGAGGTAATCTTCCAGATGCCCCTGCTTTTCCTCTGGCAGCTGTGCGGTTACTGCCAGATATTCTTTTGTGACAGTTTTAGACGTGATCTGTCGGTTCAGTTCGGCGGCAGCCTTTGGCGTTTTTGCAAATACCAGAACGCCCTCTACCGGCTGATCCAGTCTGTGTATGATCCCGAGACACGGCATCTTGCCCGGTGTCTTAAGTGCCAGATGATTCTTAAGGCTGCTTTCCATATCTGCCATTCCAAAGCGGGCACTCTGCACGGCAACGCCCGCCGGTTTATGGCACACCAGAATATCCTTATCTTCATAAAGAATACAATCCTGTATATTAAAACTTTGCATAAAAAATCTCTCCTTTTGAGGAGAGTATAACATACAACACGTAAGACGACCATCACTTCTATTTATTCTTCGCGAATTATTTATAAAAGGATGGTCGTCTTAACACTCTTCACTATTCAATTTTTAATAACCTCTTAGTTCTTTCAAAACTTATCGTCTTGTTTGCTAATTGAATTCCTGTGATATATCTACATCATATATCTCTGATCCAATTCTCTGTATTTAGTTTTTATATTAATTTCGATATCATATTGATGTCTTATTTTGTGGTTGCGATTGTTTTATTCCCTGCTCATAAACGATACGATTTTTATCACTTCGTCTATTTAGAAAGTTTATAGATTTTAAATTATAATCTACGAATTATAATTTATTGAGAAACTTAGGATATTCTTTTTCATTGGATTAGAGCAGCTCCAAACTTAACTTCTTAAATTCCAAACTGTTTTCCTTTGAAATAAGATTCCTTATAATCTCTTCTTAACATCTGTTGTGAGGAGATGTTCTTCTGATGCAAAGTTTCAATCCATATTAGAATAAATCTTATATGCATCTCAAAGTATCTTGCTTATTTATCTTCAAGCTTCTCTGGATCTCTGCTTCCAGACGATGCTCTAAAATAAGGAGTTATACTTTTTCAAAAATGTTTCTTTACACATTTTCGAAAGTCTCTGTATCAGGTGCGTGATAGTTATTCAATATAAGTAATCGATTCTATATACCTGTAATACTTATGATAAACGATCATTTCTTTTCATGAAGTCCTGTTCACCAGGCTGTAAATTTCATCTTTCTTCTCTAAGAATATGATTATTTCTTAAATTAATGGGCTAATATGTATCAGGTCTTTCTTGCAGGAAACTCGATTCCTATCACTTCTTATATTGATTGTGATTAGTAACTACTGTCCCAACGGTATCACCCTTGCCTTTCTTTTGATTTTCATTCCTTTCATGTTCTCTATACTATGAATTGAATGAGTTTCTTTTGTGTTTTGTTTTTGTTTTCTTTTGATGTCATTATAATAGCACTGTATAGTATGTTTGTCAACACATTTTTCGATTATTTTTTAATTTATTGTATATTTTTCGTGTTTATAATATTATTCTTGTTTTATTTGTACGTATTTTTTATTATTTTCTGATAATTTAAACATATTATAAAACTCCTCTTCCATACAAAAAGCAGTCCCGCGGGAGGCTGTGGTAAGCCATCCTGCGGGACTGCACAAACAGGAGTTGGTTCTGTATGTGGGGTGCCAGAACCAGTCTTATTTTCTGTTGTAGTTGATCAGACATCCTTTGAGGATGATCTCACGTTCGTCATCGGTCAGTTCTCCGAGTGTTACCTGGAACTCCTTAAGTCCGTCTTCTTTGACTACATATCCGGTGATGCTGTCGGCTTTATCAGCAACAGCTTCTCTGATATGCGGGAAGAACAGGAAATCACCGTTGGTAAACGGAAGCTCTCCCTGCGGGATCAGGAATGGAAGCATGCCCCAGTTGATAAGGTTTGAGCGGTAACGTTTGGTAGCGTACTCGTTTGCGATGTTTGCCCATCCGCCGAGAACCTTCTGGCAGGAAGCGGCCTGCTCACGTGCAGAGCCATCACCAGGTTTTACAGCGAAGATCGTACTTCCGACTCCGACGTTTTCTTTGCTGATATCTGCGAACTGTTTCTTAACAGCTTCCATAACCGGTTTCAGTTCCGGAACTGCCTCTGCCGGACATTCTCCTGCTTCGATCGCCTTCTGTGCCTTCTGGATCTCTTTGGCACGTCCAACGTACTCCGGATCTCTTCTGGAAAGAGTGAACTCTGCCAGTCCAAGCGGATTGGAACGGAAAGAGGAAGTCTCACCGGAAGGAATCAGCTCGTCTGTTGTTGTAACAGGATCATGGATCTCAGAAACAACTTTGAGAACAAGGTTCTCTGCCAGCGCAGGCATCTCCGGCCAGTCTTTGATGTTTGGTCCGAACTGGATCTCAACGCTTGGATCTGCAACGCCCTTGCTGTCAAAGATACGGTTCTCATAAATTGTTTTGTCGAAGAAATATTTCTGATGTCTGTAGCTTCCGGTAAATTCTTCTGCGGAAGTCAGGAAGCCTTTGTTTGCTGCTGTTGCTGCGATGGATCTCGCATCCATAAGTGCAACGGAAGAAATCTGTCCGTTCTGGACCTTGGAACCTTCACGGTTCGGGAAGTTTCTCGTTGTATGACGGATACTGAACGCATTATTTGCAGGTGTGTCTCCGGCACCGAAGCACGGTCCGCAGAAAGCAGTCTTGACAACTGCCCCTGTTGCAAGGAGGTCAGCCAGGACACCGTTTCTTGCAAGTTCCATATAGATCGGTGTACTTGCCGGGTAAACGCTGAGTGTAAAGGCGTCTGCACCGATGCTTGCTCCGCGGAGGATGTCTGCTGCTGCACAGATATTCTCAAATCCGCCGCCTGCACATCCGGCGATGATTCCCTGCTCTACATAAAGTTTACCGTCAACGACTTTGTCCTTGAGAGAATATGGAACTTTGCCGTCGAGACTGATCTGAGCCTTTTTCTCTACATCATCAAGGATGTCATAGAGGTTTTCTTTGAGTTCATCGATAGTATAGGTATTGCTTGGGTGGAATGGCATTGCGATCATCGGTTTGATCTCACTTAAGTCAACCTCTACGCAGCCGTCATAGTATGCAACCTTGCCCGGTTTGAGTTCTTTGTAGTCTTCTTTTCTGCCATGGATCTCGTAGAATTCTTCGATGGTCTCATCTGTCTGCCAGATAGAAGAAAGACAGGTTGTCTCTGTTGTCATAACGTCAATTCCGATACGGAAGTCTGCACTTAAACCTGCAACTCCAGGTCCTACGAATTCCATAACTTTGTTCTTAACGTATCCATTGGCAAATACCTTGCCGATGATCGCCAGAGCAACGTCCTGCGGTCCTACGCCCGGTCTCGGCTGTCCCTTGAGGTAGATCGCAACTACGCCCGGCATATTGATGTCATAAGTCTGGGAAAGGAGCTGCTTAACCAACTCACCGCCACCCTCGCCCATAGCCATGGTACCAAGTGCACCATAACGGGTGTGGCTGTCAGAACCCAGGATCATCTTGCCGCCGCCTGCAAGCATCTCACGTGCGAACTGATGGATGACTGCCTGATGAGGAGGTACATATACTCCGCCATATTTCTTTGCACAGGTAAGTCCGAACATGTGGTCATCTTCGTTGATTGTTCCGCCTACTGCACACAGAGAGTTGTGACAGTTTGTCAGCACATATGGGATCGGGAATTTCTCAAGTCCTGAAGCACGTGCTGTCTGGATGATTCCTACAAAAGTAATATCATGGGATGTTAACTTATCAAACTTGATCTGTAATTTCTGCATATTTCCGGAAGTATTGTGTGCTTCCAGGATATCATATGCCATGGTGTTCTTTGCTGCGTCTTCTCTGGATACCGGCTGATCAAACTTGCTTTCTTCAACAATGTCACTGCCATTTACAAGGTAAACGCCACCGTCGTATAGCTTCATAATAATCCTCCATTCATATAAATTATGCATTGCACGCTTCTGTGTTTTTGCAAAATGTATATTAATTATACTTTATCTCGCTAAAATCTGCAACGACATTTCACAAGAAGATATATAAAAATTCTTGACAAAATAATAACTGATAACTACAATGCCATTAGCAAACACCTACTATTGATGTAAAAAACAGGGGATAAATTTGAATCAGAGAGATAATACTTTTTTTGAAGCTTATAAACGTCTTGACCGGCTTTGCAGAGATATTCTCAACTGCCAAAATGGTGTTAGTGAATATATTCAGCAAATGGATAAAACTCCTCAGGCGCAGTATACAGTTACCAATTGGGAAAAAGATTATAAAATGTTGAAGCATATCCGCTGGGTCAGAAATCAAATAGCCCATGATACCTCAGACGCTCCATTCAGCACAGAAGCTGATTTGGAATTTACAAATGCATTTTATGATCGAATCATAAATCAAAATGATCCTTTCTCACATTTAAGAAAAGCAGAACAAAGAAAAACCTATGCCAATAACAATTATTATTTTCCGCCAAAGTCTTCAGATAACTCCTTTCATACTCAGTTACCTGACACTTCTAATGACAGTTCATCACATGGACCTCTGGCAGTTATCAGTATCATAGCTGGCATAATTATTATAATTTTAATCGTTTTTTCACTTATAAATATGAACTTATAACATCTTTACTTGCATATTAAAAGCCATTATACTTAAAATCACTTAGCACTCAAATATTTCTGTCACCTGTGGCAGTTTTGATAGGGAGGTAGGAACACTATGTTTCGTTTATGGGGAAAACTGTGGAAAGACAACCACATGCTGAAAGATCTCGTCATTGATGACGACTCAGAAGATACAAGGACACACAAGATCTTCCGTGCACTGCAGGAGATCTGCTATGATTTTGACCTGGAAAATCCGATCTGGCTGGACAGCAATGTCACGGATTTCAAACGCCATTCCAGAACACGGTTCCGCCAGGACAGTTTTATTGAACATATTGAATTTGATTACCTGGAGATTCAGGTGATCGAGGAAGATTAAAAAAGTGCCGCTCACAGCTTCACTGATAATAACAGTTTGCTGCAAGCGGCATTTTTTCGTATCAGACAATCCACTTACCCAATACCGGTATTTTTTTGATAAGTATTACCGCAAGGCAGCTAAGTCCAAAGATACACACCATGACTATCGGGATCGCAATCACTGTATTTCCGATCATCATGCTGTCTATTCCAGCTCTGTGCAGGATGTCGCGGAAAAATGCATGGATCAGATAGATTCCGAACGTATAACCTCCCAACCGACATATGATCTCTTCCTGTTTCTCGCTCCAATGTATTTTGGACACATGATTTTTGAAAAATAAGAAAATCGCACTTCCCCAGAAAAATCCCGCAAGCGTAAAGTTTTCATAATAGGACTGGAGTTCTCTTCCCACTCTCGGTGACATGTACTGACTGAGCAGGATTGCCGCAAGGATCAGTGAAATTCCCAGAATATAAATCGTTCGTTCCAGCTTCCTGGAAATCTCATAATGTGAAAGGTAATGTCCCAGGATAAAATATCCTGCATAGTCCACGACCATTCCCGGCTGAACCGTATGCATCACATTCATGACGTATTCCTTCAGCGGGAACGAAAAACAGTTTACTGTGTATGGTATGATCTTGATGAGCAGAAACATCAGGATCAGATATTCTTCCCATTTCTTACTTCGTTCACAGTTTACGATTTCCCACAAAAGCGGTGTCACTATCAGGAGTCCTGCTAACATAGGAAGATACCACAGATGGAAATAGGATTCACTGCAATAGATCAGTATTTTCTTAAAAAACGATACAGATCCTACCGCTGGTTTCCCCGCCATTACGATCCTGTATACCGCATAAAAAATCTGCCAGAACACATACGCCACTGCTATCTGAAAAATATTCCTGGTCCAGAGTTTCTTGAGTGACCAGTTTCTCTTACCATCCAGATACAGCGTTCCGCTGATCATGATAAACGATGCCACTGCAAAACGGTTGATTCCATGGTAAAAATTCGAAATTCTCCATATACTGGAATCCAGTGGTGTATCCCGGAAATGCTGTGACCCGGCATGAATGCCGATCACACCGATGCAGGCTGCAATTCGCAGGAGTTCTATCCATGTAATTCTCTTTTTATTCATTTTTGTTTCGTGGGGCTGTCCCCCATTTCTCCTTAATTTTGTGTATCCGCAACTATCTTATTTCTTCACAATTACATATTTCAAGTTTCTCAGATGTTACTGTTCGCTCCGTTCACAGTAACTATCAGATCCTTCTGAAAGTATAACAAACGAACTGCCTTCCTACAAGCAATATTTCTTCCACGATCTGTCATTCCATAAATTCCCGGATGATCTCACGCATGATCTCCTCTTCCTCCGGGCTCAGCATTTTGCTGAAATGGCTTCCGGTCGCCGCTGTCTGGCGGATGCTTGCCGTGATCTTCTCCACCATCTCTTCCTGGAGAACGGGGTCCATCCTGGGCGGCGGTGCGACTGGTTCCGCCTTTCGCGGTGTGACTGTCTCCTCTCTTTTGGTCCGTGCAGAAAGGATATAGTCTGCCAGAGAATTCATCACAAGCTCTTCCCGGTAAGCAAAATCCAGAGCCTGTCTCAGAATCATCAATGCAACCGGGATCACCGTTCCCAGATAAAGATACCTAAGCGGCAGCCCACTTGTCCACTTGAGCTTTGTCACAAACAGGATTGCAAGCCCCAGACACAACGTTGACAGAAGCGACGGCAGCCAGACCAGAAAGTTCATCTTGTTCAGCAGTTTATCTCTTGTTTTCCAGAGGTTCAGCCATTTTTCCTTAAGGCTTGTGACTGCATTTGTTCTTCGCAGAGTTCTTCTGTAAGTAAGGTGTACTGCCAGCATGCCAACCGCTCCGAAAGCTCCGGCGGCTGCCATGATGCAAAGCAGTATCTGCAGGTTCATGATTCGCTCCAGCATAAGCCCCTCCTTGCTTTTACAATCTCTCCGACACCTTCTCGGCTTTTCTTCTGCTGTTAATTCCCATTCTACACCCGTATGAACTTGCTGGAAACAAAAATCGTTCGTCAAATTCTCCCTGGAAAATGCGAAAAACTCCTCTGAACGGCTGATTTATCTGCTTTTCGTGATAATTCAACCTCCCATGAGGAATTTCTGTCGTTTTATATTCTGTCTGGATCTTTCATAACCTGATATTTACATTTCTTCCAGTGCCTTGACAACCTCTTCAAACTGCATGAAATGGGATGCTTTTACAAGGATCGTATCTCCCTCCTGGACAAGATCTCCAAGATGCTCAAGGAGAGATTCCCGGCTCTCTTCATAAATTACTTTAAATTCCTGATCTGCTTTGCGTGCAGCTTCTGCCATATGCACAGAAAGCGCACCAACACAGATGCAGACATCAATTCCGCACTGTGCTGCATGAGTTCCGACTTCTTCATGAAGCGCGATCTCATTTTCTCCAAGTTCTCCCATATCTCCAAGGATCGCCACTCTTCGTCCTTCTCCGTCGTGAAGAACATCAAGGGAAGCTTTCATGGACATCGGGTTTGCGTTGTAGCAGTCATCCACTACCAGGAATTTGTCTGTCTCGATCATTTTGAAACGTCCGCGGATCGTCTCCAGGCTTTCGATACCTCTCTTGATCTCCTCGATGGAAAGCCCGTAAATGCGTCCTACAGCAGCTGCTGCCAGTGCATTGTAGACCATATGGATCCCCGGTGTCGGAACAAGCACATCAAAAGCATCCTCGCCAAGATGAATACGGCAGGCAACGCCCTTGAGTCCTTTGCTCTCGATTTGATCCGCATATACATCTCGCTCTGCATTGAGTCCGAAAAATACCGGTTTGACGCCATTGTATTCACTTACTGTCGCCAGTTTATCGTCATCACCATTCAGAACAATATGTCCTTTCGGGTTCATGGACTTAAAGATCTCTGTTTTGGCTTTGAGCACACCATCGCGGTCTCCGAGATTTTCGAGATGGCAGGTTCCGATATTTGTGATCACACAGGTATCCGGTCTGGCGATCTTTGTCAGTCTGGCCATCTCGCCAAAATCACTGATTCCCATTTCCAGAACTGCGATCTGATCTTCATCTCTCAGGCGGAAAACAGTCAACGGAAGACCCAGTTCATTATTAAAGTTTCCCTGTGTCTTGAGTGTGCGGTATTTTTCTTTAAGTACAGAAGCGATCACTTCTTTTGTGCTGGTCTTGCCAACACTTCCGGTGATCCCGACAACCGGGATCTGAAGCTGTTTCAGATAAAATTCTGCGATATCCTTCACTGCCTGAAGAGAAGATCCTACCTGGATATATGGAAAATCTGCATTCTCCAGTTCTCTCTCTGAAAGTGTGACAAGCGCACCCTTGCTCATGACATCCGGGATAAAACGGTGTGCATCTACACGTTCTCCTACGATTGGAACAAACAGGCTGTCTTTTTCAATCTTGCGGCTGTCTGTAGTGATGGAGGAAACTTCCCTGTCCATCACGTTTTCCGGACCATGGTATGTACCGGAGCAGACTTCGGTAAGATTCTTTATAGTAAGATTTTTCATATCGATTTCCTCTTTAGTTGTACTTTTTCTGTGAAACGCGGATCAGTTCTTCACACAGTGTCGGGTAATCCATTCCGAGAACGGCTGCTTCCTGCGGGATCAGGCTGGTCGGGGTCATTCCCGGGAGGGTGTTGGCTTCCAGGCAGTAGATCTTTTCGTCTTCGGTCACGATGAAGTCAAGTCTTGCGTAGCTTTCCATTTCCAGTGCATGATAGCCGTCCACTGCTGCTTCCTGAAGGCGTTTTGTCAGTTCCTCTGAGATCGGAGCCGGACAGGTTTCCTGTACTGCACCTGGTTTGTATTTATTCTCGTAATCGTAAAAGCCTTCTTTCGGCACGATCTGGACTACCGGGTAGGCAGTTCCGTCAACGACCGCAACTGTGTATTCCACACCCTTGATGAATTCTTCGATGACAACTTCGTTTTCGTATTCAAAAGCTTCATCCAGTGCTTTGACATAATCTTCCTGATTATCTACGATATAGACACCGATGCTGGAACCACCGCAGCATGTCTTGACAACTACAGGAAATTCCATGCCAAGTGCCGCAAGAGAGTCCTGACGGTCTTTTTTCTTCATGGCTTTTCCGCCCGGTGTGCTTACGCCTCTCATCTGGAACATTGCTTTGGTCACGCCTTTGTCCATTGCCATCGCACTGCTTAAGTATCCGGTTCCGGTATAAGGAATTCCCATCAGGTCAAATGCTGCCTGTAACTTGCCGTCCTCTCCGTTTGCACCGTGAAGTCCGAGAAAAACAAAGTCGGCTTTTTTGCAGAGTTCGATGACATTTGACCCGAAGAAATCTCTGCGGGCTTTCTTTAATTCTTTCATCTGCGGATTAAAGCCCTTGATATACTCTGCTGCTTTTTCGACATCGTATTCCGCCGGGAACGGATCTTCCCAGTTTACGGTTTCGAGGCCACAGAATACATCCACCAGGATCGCCTGATGTCCTTTCTGTCTGAGTGCCTGGCAGATTCCTGTTCCTGATACGATAGAAACATCTCTTTCTGTACTGGTTCCACCTGCTAATACAACAATTTTCATATTCTTCCATCTCCTTAAGGAAAGCAAAAACTGCTGCAAAAATTCACTTCAGAATCTCTGCAGCATTTTACCTGTTCTTATTTATAAATAACCACCGGCATACCGGTTTCTACGTTCTGATACAACTCCCGTGCCGCTTCTTCAGACAGGACAATACAGCCCTCTGTACTGCTCCAGTCCGTCATATCTGAACTGAAATCTGTCTCTGACGAACTTCCAAAACTGTCTGCTTCACTTTCCGTTGCCGTCCCAGGTTCAAATCCCGGATCACCATAGATTCCAAGATCATCTGTAAAAGACATCCAGCAATCCACCGTCATATTTCCAACTGCCTGCTGGTTTTTCTTTTCTTCGATCGAATAAACTCCATCCGGTGTACTGCTGCTGATCGCGATCCCGGTATCTACAACAGGATTTCCACTCTTGTAAAGTACAAGCCTGCGGTCAGTAAGATTGACTTCCACATAAGAATATCCGATATCATTCGTGTCGCGGCTCGCCGCTTCCTGTGCATATACCGGCTCTCTCACCTGTGTTTTCTTATCCATGATCGCCTGATACAAAGCATCCGCTTCTTTCGGCTGGTCGATCAGCCATCCATAAGTGCCACCGGATACGGTGACCTCTCTGTTGTCATAAGTTGAAAAAGAACGCTCTATACCCACTGTATCATATTTTGATGCCAGCTGTCCAACATAAGATGCAATTGCGCTGTGATCCAGCATCAGATTTCCATCCTCATCACGGCTGAGCCATTCCTTGATCAAGGTACGATCAACCGTTTCCTTGCGGTCACTGAAATCATAGGTGACCACAACATCAGTAAGCTCATTCATCTGCTCGCAGTCTTCTGTCAGTTCATCACCATATACTGCAGGATCTACATAGCAGCCATCCACATCAAGATCTACCAGCGTTCTTCCTGTCGTAACTGCATTGGAAATGTCTTTCTGCAATTTTTCTTTGTCGATCTTTGTTCCTTCTACTTCCGGTACGACCTCAAATCCGTCATCATTTTGCTTTATGTATGCATCGTAAGGTTCCTGATTGTCCTTCATACAGTTCAGACTATCGATGACCTGCTCAAATTTGTCCTGATCATAAGTAACAGATGATGGAACCTCCCAGGATTTGTGCTGGCTGAATGCGAGGAACCACTGAAAGCGCTTCTGTTCATGGAGCATTCGGTTCACGCTTCCATCAGAAGTATATTTCAGATCGATCTCATCTGCTGAAATACTCTCCCGACCGTTTCCTCTGGTCTGAATAGCCAGAATATATACACTGGTTTCTTCTGCCAGAAGTTTCTCTGTTTCTTCCTGTGTCATGTAAGAGCAGTTAAAACCGTTTACCTGTGTTCCCGGCAGGAAATGTTCTGTAAAATAATATACTCCAAAAAAGTAGGCACCGATGGTCAGTAAAAACAGCACAACAATGAAGCCTACCAGTATCTTTCTTTCTCTGCTCATCCCTGTGTTTTCTTCTGCCATGATGCCTCCTTTATAGCTCCTGTCTTATTCAGCCAAAAGTTTCTCTACGCTTGCGAGTTTGACGCAGACAACGAATACTTCTGCTGCTTTGGCAAGTTCGTCAATTGGCGGGAAGGACGGTGCAATACGGATATTGCTGTCTTTCGGGTCTTTGCCATATGGATAAGTTGCTCCTGCACCTGTCATGACAACGCCTGCTTCTTTTGCTTTGGCAACGATTGCTTTGGCACAGCCATCCATGGATTCGAAGGAAATGAAGTATCCACCCTTCGGTGTTGTCCAGCTTCCGATTCCAAGTCCGCCGAGTTCTTTTTCAAGGGTGGACTCTACCATCTCGAATTTCGGGCGAAGGATTGCTGCATGTTTGCTCATGTGTGCATGAACACCGTCCAGGTTCTTGAAGAATCTTACGTGACGAAGCTGGTTCAGTTTGTCATGTCCGATCGTCTGAACAGTCATATATTTGCGGAAATCATCCAGGTTTGCTTTGGATGCTGCTACTGCTGCGATACCGGAACCCGGGAAGCTGATCTTGGATGTGGAAGTAAATTTGTAAACAATGTCAGGATTGCCTGCTTTTGCACATTCTTCCAGGATCTCAAGAAGGAAATCCTGTTTCTCTTCTCCATCATAAAGATGATGTACGCTGTAAGCATTGTCCCAGTAGATACGGAAATCCGGTGCTGCCGGTTTCAGGCGTGCAAAGCGCTTAACTGTTTCTTCTGAATAAGTGTAGCCCTGCGGGTTGGAGTATTTCGGAACACACCAGATACCTTTGATCGCAGGATCTTCGCTTACAAGTTTCTCAACCATATCCATGTCCGGACCCTGTGGAGTCATCGGAACATTGATCATCTCGATTCCGAAGAATTCTGTAACTTTGAAATGACGGTCATATCCCGGAACAGGACAGAGGAATTTTACTTTGTCAAGTTTGCACCATGGAGTGTTTCCCATAACGCCATGAGTCATGGAACGTGCTACGGTATCAAACATAACGTTCAGACTGGAAGTACCATAAATGATGATGTTCTCCGGAGATACTTCAGAGATTTCTCCAAGAAGGCGTTTGGCTTCCGGGATACCATCCATAACACCGTAGTTACGGCAGTCTACACCTGTTTCGCATTTCAGGTCTGCGCTGCTTGACAGAACATCCATCAATCCCATGGAAAGATCAAGCTGGTCAGCCGCCGGTTTACCACGAGACATATCCAGGGCAAGTCCCTGTGCCTTGATCTCTGCATACTGCTGATCCAGTTCCTTCTTCAGAGCAAGAAGCTGTTCTCTGCTCATTTCACTGTACTTCTGCATAATTTGTCCTCCTCGTGCCGCTTCCAGAATCCTGTACCGGCATAATATAAATTTCTTTTTTCTTTTGATATCTAATATTACTATCCCGTCTATTTTAGTATGCTAAATTCCCGCTTGTCAAGCCCTGCTGCCCCTGTATTTTAAAAAAAATTTTCTCGAATCAGTGTGATAAAGTGTGAATTCTGCATAAAGTCCCCTGCTTATACACAAAACGCCACAGTTTTACTTGCAGAATTTCGTTGTTTCACCTATACTGAATAGGCAGGAATATCCTGAATGTTTCTATTAAATGTAATAAAAGAAAGGTTATCATATATATGTGGATTGCAAATGACTGGAAAGAATACGAAGTAATTGACACTTCCTGTGGAGAAAAGCTGGAACGCTGGGGTAAATATACTCTGGTCCGTCCGGATCCGCAGGTTATCTGGGACACTCCGAAGGTAAGCCGTGGATGGAAAAACATGAACGCCCACTACCACAGAAGCAAAAAAGGCGGCGGTGAATGGGAATTCTTTGACCTCCCTCAGCAGTGGGATCTCCATTACAAAGATCTTACTTTCCATCTGAAACCGTTCAGTTTCAAACACACCGGACTTTTCCCGGAGCAGGCTGTCAACTGGGATTGGTTTGGTGACAAGATCCGTAATGCAGGCCGTCCGATCAAAGTGCTGAACCTTTTTGCCTACACAGGCGGTGCAACTCTGGCTGCCGCTGCTGCCGGTGCACAGGTTACCCACGTAGACGCTTCCAAAGGAATGGTCAACTGGGCGAAGGAAAACGCTGCCGCTTCCGGACTTTCTGACGCACCGATCCGCTGGCTGGTGGACGACTGTGTGAAATTTGTGGAGCGTGAGATCCGTCGTGGCAATCACTACGATGCGATCATCATGGACCCGCCGTCCTACGGACGTGGACCGAAGGGTGAGATCTGGAAGATCGAGGAGGCGATCCATCCTCTGATCAAGCTCTGCGTGAAACTTTTAAGCCCGAACCCGCTATTTTTCCTCATCAACTCCTACACCACAGGTCTGGCTCCTGCCGTACTGACTTATATGCTGGCAACCGAGCTGAAAGACTTCGACGGACATGTTGACTCCCAGGAGATCGGACTTCCGGTAACCTCCAACGGACTGGTACTTCCATGTGGTGCTTCCGGACGCTGGGAGGCGAAATAATGAAGGAAGAAAAATCCAAGGACGCTCTTCCCTACACCTGTACTCCGGCTTATGACCGCAGCAGTTGTGGGAACTGTGTCTGTGCAACCTGTTACGAGCAGGAATTCTGCGATCGCTGCAGTTCCTGCAAAGAACTTTCTCACAAAAAAGACGCCTGTGGACGTTACGAAGGCGCGTATTGCTACTAATAGCACAACAGGAGATGCTGACATGATCGATCGTCAGCATCTCCTGTTTTTTATAAATTTGTTTTGCGTTCTTTCGGGAAGGTCATGGTGATCTCGGTTCCTTTGCCAACTTCGCTGAGCATCTTGAGTGTGCCGCCGAGGAAGGTAACGCCATGTTTCACGATCGACAGGCCCAGTCCAGTGCCGCCGATGGATTTGGAGTGGCTTTTGTCTACGCGATAGAAGCGTTCGAAGACTCTGCTGCGGTCTTCTCTCGGGATTCCGATGCCGTTGTCTTTGACGCGGATCTCTACGCTTTCTCCAAGATCCTGCAGATGGATGCTTACCGTACCGTCATCTCTGTTATACTTGATTCCGTTATCACACAAATTATAGATCACTTCTTCCAGTATCGGGCGAACTGTACAGAAGACCAGTTTCTCGCCGTCAATAAAGAGATGTACGTTCTTCTTTGCTGCGATTTCTTTCAGGTTTCCGCAGACATTCTTTGCTACGGCATATGCATCTACTTTTTCCCACTCATATGGGTTTTCTCCCTCGTCAAGCTGTGAGATCTTGATGGTATCTTCCACAAGATGGATCAGTCTCTGTGCTTCCCGGTAAATCCTTCCGGCAAACTTCCGAATGTCTTCTTCCTGTACCAGACCGCCCTCTATGATCTCTGCAAAACCAGAGATAGATGTCAATGGTGTCTTGAGTTCATGTGATACATTTGCAGAAAATTCTCTCCGCAGGTTCTCCCTCTCCATCTTTTCGGTTTCATTGACAAGAAGCAGAACTGCACCTGCAACTTTAGTATCTCTGAATACCGGATTGGCGATAAGCTGAACATATTCGCCATCCAGCTGCAGCATCGCACTGCCATGACGACCGCCCAGGACTTCCTCGATCACCTTGCGGAAATCCTCATTCCTGTCAAGAGAATAAACGCTTTCTCCTGTCTTTGGTTCCCGTACCTGGAACATTCTCCATACACTGGAATTCCCAGAAAGAATGATCGTATATGCATCAATGACCAGCAGTCCTTCCTGCATGTTTTCGGTGATGATCTGGAATTCTTCCTGGTTTCGGCGTGCCGTTTCAAGCTGTGTCTGGATCTGGCGGTTCTGCTTATGGATCCTGCTGAGGAGCGGACCCACTTCCTCATAGATCTGGTTTTCTTCCGGGTGATCCAGATCCAGTTCGTTGATCGGTTTAACGATATTTGCAGACATACGCGCCGCTGCGAATCCTGCAAGGAACAACATTATGACTGCAATACAAAGAACCGGGGGAACAAGCTGAAGCATCAGTGCAAAGACAGAAGACTGTGTGCCTGCCACACGAAGGACAGAACCATTGGTAAGCTTTAATGCATAATAAACTGTCTTTTCAGACAGTGTCTTTGACATTCGTTCCGCATATCCGCTCCCATTTTCCAGTGCTTCCTGAACTTCTTTACGATCGTTGTGGTTTTCCATGGAAGATGCATCTGCCTGGCTGTCATAAAGTACCGTTCCTGACGCATCCATATAGGTAATACGGGCGTCTTTCTGCTTTATCTGTTCCAGATAATCAACGCCGCTTTGTTCTACCCCATACGCCAGATAGGAAGCTTCTTTCTCGAGCTCCCCATCTAACTGCTTTCCAAAATATTGATACAAAACGCCCAGTACAAAGGCACTTCCCAGTATCAGGATCATTGCTGAAGCCAGGACAGTTGATCTGAATATCTTTTTTGTCAAGCCTGGTTTCCTCCCATTTGATGTTCATTGTTTCTGTGGCTGCCGGTGATCGCATATTCAACCCATTCTGCGATATTCACCGCATGGTCTCCGATACGCTCCATATATTTGGCCGTCATAAGGAGATCAAGTCCTGCTTTTGCATCCAGGTTCTGGTACATCAGTGTCGCTAGTTCTTCCTTGACCTGATTAAAAGCGTCATCTACCTGGTCATCATCATCAATGACTTTGCGGCAGAGTTTCAGATCTTTTTTTACAAACGCATCGACGCTTTCTGTCACCATGCGGACAGTCATTTCTGCCATCTTTCCGATCAGTTCCGGAACCTCCACATGATTCGTCTCGATAAACTGAGAAAGATCAGCGATATCCGCCGCCTGGTCTCCGATACGCTCCATGTCTGAGATCATTTTGAGTGCTGCTGAAACCTCTCGCAGATCTCTTGCCACAGGCTGCTGGTGAAGCAAAATACGCATGCAGTGATTCTCGATCTCTCGCTCTTTTGTATCGATTTCTCTGTCTGTATCGAAGATCTCTCTGATACAGTTCTCGCCACGGATCGCTCTGTTTGAAAGTGAGATCACCTTCTCACAGAGACTTCCCATTGTGATCATCTGTACATGAAGTTCTTCAAGCTGCCGTTCGAAATGTGTTGTCATGATCAACCAAACCTCCCTGTAATATAATCCTCGGTTCTTTTATCCTTCGGCATAGAAAACAAGGTATCTGTATCATTAAATTCTACCACTTCTCCCAGAAGGAAGAAAGCTGTTTTGTCAGAAATTCGAGTTGCCTGCTGCATGTTATGAGTAACGATCACGATCGTATAATCGCCCTTCAGTTCCATTGCAAGTTCCTCGATCTTGGATGTGGAGATCGGGTCGAGTGCGGAGGTCGGCTCATCCATCAAAAGGACTTCCGGCTGTACTGCCAGTGCTCTTGCAATGCAGAGTCTCTGCTGCTGTCCACCGGACATTCCGAGGGCACTTTTCTTTAATCTGTCTTTTACTTCGTCCCAGATTGCAGCGTCACGGAGAGATTTTTCAACGATCTCATCCAGTTTTGCCTTGGAACGGATCCCGTGTGTTCTCGGTCCATATGCAATGTTATCGTAAATGCTCATCGGAAACGGATTCGGCTTCTGGAATACCATTCCGACTCTTTTACGGAGAACATTGACATCCATATCACCGTAGATATCTTCGCCGTCAAGCTCTACTCTTCCGGTGATCTTACATCCTTCTACAAGGTCATTCATACGGTTCAGAGACTTCAGAAGTGTGGATTTACCACATCCACTCGGTCCGATAAAAGCAGTAATTTCTTTTTCCGGAATATGCATATTGATGTCTTTCAGCGCATGAAATTTTCCATAAAAAAGGTTCATATCTTCGATTGAAAGTTTAATATTATCACTCATTTTCTGTTATCCTTTCGCGATACATTTTGCCACCATACCGGATAAACCGTTGATGAGCAGTACAAATAAGAGAATCACAACTGCTGTCGCAGATGCCTGGTTCATATGAAGACCTTCGCTGGAAAGTACATACATATGAAGTGCCAGTGTACGTCCGGATCCCATCAGATTCGGAACCTGTGCAACCGTTCCTGAAGTATAGAGGAGTGCTGCTGTTTCACCAATGATACGTCCAATTGCAAGAATGATACCGGCAAGGATTCCCGGTACTGCGGAAGGAAGTACGATCGTAAAAATAGTACGGAGTTTACCTGCTCCAAGTCCGAAACTTGCCTCTCTGTAGGAGTCCGGAACAGCTTTTAATGCTTCTTCAGAAGTACGCATGATAAGTGGAAGCACCATGATGACCAGGGTACATGCGCCTGCCAGGAGTGACATTCCCCAGTGGAGTGCTGTTACAAAAAACAGCATACCAAACAGACCAAATACGATAGACGGAATACCGGAAAGTGTCTCGGCTGTGATACGGATGATCTGTACCAGTTTGTTTCCTTTTTTTGCATATTCTACCAGGTAGATTGCTGCGAAGATTCCAAGCGGTGCGGCAATCACGAGGGATAAAGCAGTCATGATAAAGGTATTTATCAGAGACGGCATCAGAGAAACATTATCAGAAGTATATTCCAGGCTGAAAAGGCTTGGTGTCAGATATGGAATACCTTTGACAAGGATGTATGCCACCAGGAAGATCAGCACGGAAAAAGTAACGATTGCTGCTCCTACAGTGAGAAGTGCAAGCACTCCTGAGCCTGGATGACGCAGGTAGGAACGGATACGGTCCGCTGTTGATGTCTGATTTCTTTTTTTCATATTTTCCACCGTCGGATCTATTGCTGCTGCATTAGTTTGCATGTTCTGACCTCCTGTTCAGCAGAGAAAGACTCAGGTTGATGATCAGAATGAATACAAAAAGTACCACTCCTGTTGCGATCAGTGCTTCTCTGTGAAGGCCTGTCGCATAACCCATTTCTGTTACGATATTTGCAGTCATTGTTCGAAGTCCTTTGAGCAGTCCTGCAGGCATTCTTGCCTGGTTTCCGGCTACCATGATGACCGCCATTGTCTCACCGATCGCACGTCCGATTCCAAGGACAACTGCTGCGAGAATACCGGATTTTGCTGCCGGGAGCATGACCATAAAGATGCTTCTTTCTTTTGTTGCACCCAGTGCCAGGGAGCCTTCATAATAGCTTTCCGGTACACTTCTGAGTGCAGATTCTGTAGGTCCAATGATCGTCGGAAGGATCATGATCGCCAGAAGAAGGGACGCTGCCAGCCAGCTTGTTCCTGTTCCACCGAAGGTGTTTCGGATCAGCGGTACCATCAGTACCAGACCGAAGAAACCATATACGATGGATGGAACACCTGCCATCAGTTCAATTCCTGATTTCAGCGGCCGGTAAATTTTTTGTGGACAGTAGCGTGCCATGAACACGGATGTAAACAATGCGATCGGAACACCGATCAGGATTGCTCCGCCTGTTACATAAATGCTGGCGATGATCATCGGGAAAATTCCGAATTTATCGTTGGATGGTTTCCAGGTTGTTCCAAGAAGGAACTTCACTGGTCCGATCTTTGCGATGGCAGGAAGTCCGTTCGCAAACAGGAACAGACAGATCAGAAATACTGCCAGAACGGATGCACAGGCTGCGACCATAAATACGACTTTCATAGCCTGTTCTTTAAATTTATTCATACAGGACTCTTCCTCTCTCCTAAATAAACATACAAGAAGCCCGGCAAACCGAGCCTCTGTTCTGTCACTCTGTATCTTCTGTCTTACTTAGCCAGGTCTTCCCAAGTGGTGGTTTCACCTGTAAAGATGGATTTCACCTGATCACTGGTCAGATCATCAATATCGTTTGAAGTGTTTACTACAACTGCGATACCGTCTCTTGCGATCTCAGTTGCTGTAAGGTTTTCGCTTGTCTCTTCATCTTTGAGGTCACGGGATGCCATACCGATGTCGCAGATTCCTTCTGCTGCGGATGTGATACCTGTTGTGGAATCGCTCTGCTGTACTTCTACAGTGATCTTTCCGCCGTTTGCTTTTTCGTATGCTTCTTTCAGTTTTTCCATAACCGGTGTTACAGAAGAAGAACCAGCTACAACAACTTTACCTTCTGCCTCGCTCTGCTCGTAAGCTGCTGCATCATCTGCTACTTTGATGTATCCGTTGTCTTCTACGATCTGCTGTCCGTCAGAGCTCATGATGTAGTTTTCGAAATCCTGAGCTGCATCGCTGAGGCTGTCAGTTGTTATGATATTGAACGGACGGGATACTTTGTATGTATCGTTTGCAACGTTTTCTGCGGATGCTTCTGCACCGTCGATCTTGACTGCTTTTACTGTGTCATTCAGAGAACCAAGGGAAATGTATCCGATCGCATTCTCATCACCAGCTACTGTTGTCATCATAACGGAAGTGCTGTTTGTGATGCTTGCATCCTCTGTTGTCATATCTACTTTTTCATCGCCCTGTTTTTCTTCAATTCCAAACAGTTCGATAAATGCTCCTCTTGTACCTGAACCGTCTTCACGGGAAATTACATCAATTGTTCCGCTTGCTGCGCTTGCTACAGATGCAAATGCGGTTGTTCCAATAAGTGCTGCTGTTACGATTGCGAGAAATTTTTTCTTCATAATAATAAATCTCCTCTTTATTTTGCTTTATTTAATTTTTTGTTTTCCTCATTGACAACTGCAATTATATGAACGCAAAGTAAAATGCAAAATCGTAACCTTGTAAAATCTTTGTAAAAAGCTCCGGGTAAAAATCTTTGACCTGCATCTCAAATATCGTTATAATGAAGCTATATCTGATTCTACTTTTAATGAAATAACAGGAAAGGTACTTATTATTATGAGAAAAATAACGATTATGAACACAGACCTTGAACTTTCACCTATGGGAATGGGATGTGTGAATGCCGGGATCAAATGGGATGGCGAGGATGCTTTCAGGATTTTTGATGCTTTTCTTGATATGGGCGGTACTGTTTACGATACTGCCCGTGTATATTCTGACTGGATCCCATCTGAGATCGGACGCAGCGAACGTGTCCTTGGTCAGTGGCTCCGCCAGAGTGAAAAGCGTCACGACATCGTCCTTCTCTCCAAGGGCGGTCATCCGGATATGACTCCTTCTGTCCCGGATATGCACGCTTCCAGGATTTCTGCCGAAAATATGCGTAAGGATCTGGAACTTTCTCTTACTGCACTTGGTACAGATTATATTGATATTTATTTTTATCACAGAGATAATGAGGCGATTCCTGCCGGAGAACTGATCGAGATCATGGAAGAATTCCGCAAAGAAGGCAAAATCCGCTACTACGCATGCTCTAACTGGAGCACTGCCCGCATGAAAGAAGCAGATGCTTACGCCGCTTCCAAAGGATATCGTGGATTTGTCGCAAACGAAGCTCTGTTCAACATTGGTTCTGCTTCCATGCGTCCGCTCGCAGATGATACCCTGGCTGTCATGAATCAGGAAATGCAGCAATATCATGTCGAAAATCCGCAGAATCTGGCTATGCCGTATATGTCCGTTTGCAGTGGATTTTTCCACAAATTATATGCAGGCGGGGCTGATGCTGTGAGAAATTCTGAATACTACACTTCTGAGAATCTTAAGGCTGCTGAAGGGCTCCACGGACTGATGGAGGAATACCAGATTTCTCTTACACAGGCAGTCCTTGGTTATCTCACCTGCCGTGATTTCACCTGCCTGCCGCTCTATGGACCGAGAAATGCAGAGGACCTCAGGGAAGCAATGGAAACCTTCTCTATTCCATTCCTTAAAGAATATTATCCGGAAGTATAATAATATAGAAAGAAAGCCCGCAGTTCCATTCTCTTCTGAACTGCGGGCTCTGTTCTTTTATTTCAGACCATACCGTTTACTGTTTTGTACTTATACAGCATTTCTGCGTGATTCTGTTCTTCTACCTGGATATCAGCAAGCAGCTTACGCACGCCGCTGTCACCGAAAGCAAAAACTTCTGAATTATATTCTCCTGATACCAGTTTCTCTGTTGCAATACAGTCTGTTGCCAGAAAAGCATCCTGCTGTTTGTCCTCCGGGGAACTCATGGCTGTGTAGGTTGCTTTTGGCTGGTAATCTCTTCCGTCACTGTCGTTGCAGTTGCACTGCGGCACTTCGCCGTTCAGTACACGTTCCAGTGAATCGTAATGCTCTCTCTCCTTCTGCTGCAGCGTCTGGAAAAGATTTTTCAGTTCAGGATCTTTGGCCTGCTGTGCATATCTTCCGTATTTCTCAATACAGCTTTTTTCCTGTGTCTGTAGATCCTGGATCGTTGTGCGTTCTTTTTCTTTTAATATCATCGTATCTGCTTCCTCTCTTTCATTTTGCAATACGATGACAGTATCTGCCGTGATGGGAGATTTTATGCGTTTTTTCCAAGGATAATTTTAATAAGAAGCTTATCCAGCATGATCGTGCGGTTCCATGGGTTGAGGATCACACCTTCGATCCCATCAGTCCGGAGTGCGGTCTCAAACAATTTGTCGATGTCCGTCAGAAATGTGGATTTGACGCTGCCGCCGCCTTTCAGTTCTTCTTCAAAGCTGGTAAATGCTGCCCACCAGTTTCTGCCATCATCTGTTTTGATCGCTTCCAGGCGGATCTGGTCGTCGCCTTTTGGCGGTTCTACCGCGATGATGAGCTGGCCGCCTTCTTTCATTCGGCGGCGGATCACGGTAAGAGCATGCGCCAGCATCTCCTGCGTGGTTTCCTTTTGAAGCCCTGCAATTGCCTCTTCTATTTTTTCGTTGCCCTGTAAGCCTTTGTCTGTGTTGTTGTTCATGTTTCTTTTCCTTCTTTTTATATAATTACCTGGTAGTTACAAAATATTTTTTAATTCTTCCAGTTTGTAAATGATGTGATCTGCCACTTTTCCACCATTCTCTCTCGTATTCATGGACTTATCCCCAGAGTGCACAAACCAGCATGTGGACATTCCATATGCCTGTCCACCGGCAATATCTGCTGTCAGAGAATCTCCGATCATCATACATTCTGATGGATGAATTCCGGAAAAATCTTTCATGCATCCATCAAAAAACTGCTTCCCCGGTTTATCCGCACCAATCTTTTCTGATACAAAACAATGAGAAAAATATCTGAGCATATCTGCGCTTCTGAGACGGTTGATCTGCTGATCATAAGGGCCATTACTTGCGGCACATAAGAAGTAATCCTTTTTATATAGATATTCCAGAATTTCTTTCGCACCTTCTACCGGAACGGCGGTCAGATGAAGCAGTCTGCGGAATTCTTTTTCCATCTCTACACCATCCGCCTGCAATCCAAGATGTGCAAGGATCGCCTGCCAACGTACATAAAAAAGATCATCCATTGTCAGTTCTCTACGCTCAATCTTCTGCCAGATCTTGTTATTTTCCTCTGTAAAAACAGAAAACATTTCCGTTCTGTATTCCAGTCCTGCCTTCTGAAAACATTGCTCCATCCCCCACGCAGCCCCCGCGTCAAAATCCAGCAGCGTATTGTCAATGTCCAGAAAGAGGACTTTTATCTCATGGTTCATATTGTCTTTCCTCTTGACTTTTTTACATTTACCATAACATATATCCTCTATGTTTCCAAGAAAAAAAAGAGCTGGCGCTTCACGATTTTTTAATCGTTGAAGCGTCAGCTCCTTTCTAAATCAATAATCAAAATTATCAATATTGGATGTTACAAACAGGGAAAAATCTTCGTCCATATCTACTGTCAGAAGAGTATCATTGTTTACAAGTCCACTGAATGTACCGCTGAATTTCCTTCCATTAAAGATCTCTCCTGAAATCTTTACCTCTGTGATCTGTCTGTCATCTGGAAGGATTTCTGCTGTTTCTGAACTGCTTGTTCGGATGTCTCCGACTTCAAGCTCTTTGTCCCCGTTATAGATCACGTGAACATTTTCCAGTTTAAATGCAGTGCTGTTTTTGATCGTGATATAAGATGCCTCGGTATTATATGCCTTAACAACTTCCTGATCCTGCATGTTCAGTGCACCAAAAACTATAAATGCAGCTACAAGAACCAGTACTAAAATTTTTGAAATTTTTTTCATGAATTTTCATCTTTCCTTTTTATTATATAATTTTTCTATTATATTGATACTTGTATTGAATCAAAAAATCATTATACATGCTACATGTACTATCATAACACTTCACAGAACATTTTCCTATTCACGAAATAGACAAAATCCCACACCAAATATCACCGAAAATCGTAAAACATGAAGTATTTTTAAGATTCTGTAAAATGTCCGTCAAACCTCAGTAAATGCTATTGTTTTCTGAAAATTACGGTGTTATACTTCACAGCGTCAACTGTGAACGAACAATCAGGCCTGTGTATCTTTCCAGTTTCATTACATTTTTACTATATTTCCCTTATGCTAAAGGAGTTTAAATTATTATGAAAAGAAAATTGATCGTCGGCTTTTTAGCTCTCTGCTCTATCACAACTGTATGTCCTTCCGTTTACGCTTCCACTGAACATTACACAGACAGCAGCGTTACCGGTGCAGATTCCGGATGGTCTGACTGGGATGCAAACTGGGCAGATACAGCCGCTGATTTTACAAAAGTTTCCCTTACCCCTGGTGCTGATGATACACAGCTCAACTTCGCATGGTACAGCGAAAAAGGTGACAGCGATGCCACTCCTGTTGTACATTTTGGAACTGATAAAGATAACCTTGAAACATTTGAAGGTACTGCCGGTGATGTAGATCAGGATCTTACCGGTGACAAAGCCTATGAATATAACCACGTAACTGTAACTGGTCTTGAACCAGAAACAACCTACTATTATACAGTAGAAAAAAATGGCCAGCAGACAGACGTATGCGAATATAAAACTCAGAAAACAGATACCGTAAAAATGCTCTATGTCGGTGATCCGCAGATCGGTGCTTCCAAAGGCCAGACTCAGAACGGCGCAGAACTGACAAACGAATCCGGTGCTGCCAACACTGCTGCTGAGAACGATGGTTTTTCCTGGAACCGTACACTCAATACTGCTCTTTCCGAGAATCCGGATGTGAACTTCGTTATCTCCGCAGGTGACCAGGTAAACAAAACAGGTGAGGCAAAAGAAGAAGAGTACGCTTCCTATCTGAGTGCAGATGCTCTGAAATCTCTTCCTGTAGCAACAACGATCGGTAACCACGATTCCCTGAATCCTGATTATTCCTATCATTTCAATAACCCGAATAATACCGAAAACGGCAAAACAGCAGCTGGCGGCGACTACTACTACAGCTATGGCAAAGGACTTTTCATCGTTCTGAACACCAATAACTACAATGTTGCAGAACATCAGAACACCATCGAAGAGGCAGTAAAAGCTTACCCGGATGCAAAATGGCGTATCGTAACCATCCATCAGGATATTTATGGTTCCGGACTTGACCATTCCGATACAGATGGTATGATCCTCCGTACCCAGCTTACTCCTGTATTCGATGCAAACGATATCGACGTTGTTCTTCAGGGACACGACCATACTTACAGCCGTTCCAAAATGCTCTACGGAGATGGTCAGACCCACGGAAAATATGAGTTTAGCCTGAACGCAGACGGTACGGACTATGACTGGGATCACGCTACAAATGTAGATACCGGTGACCAGATCGCACTTGCTCCGGAAGAAGGCGATACAGACGCACAGACCGCTCTGGATGCTTTCCATGAGGACAACAACTGCTATACCATCGAAGATGTAGAAGGAAATACTGTTACAGATCCACAGGGTATCCTCTATATGACAGCCAACTCCGCTTCTGGTTCCAAGTACTATGAGCTGCTTTCCACTCAGCAGGATTATGTCGCAGCCCGCAGCCAGAACTGGCTTCCAAGTTATTCCGTGATCACAATGACTGATGATTCCTTCTCCATTGATACCTACCAGATCACTGATGACGGTAAAGCAGAAGCTATTGATGATACCTTTACAATCCAGAAATCCGGTACAGATACATCTGCCGACACCACAGATGCTGCTGAAACGGAATCCGATGACTCAGCAAACTAAGGATTCCAAAATCCTATGACTCACACCAGCTTTACCGGACTACTTTCCAGAAAAAAAGTGGTCCGGTATCTTATTTATTTACTATTTGTCTGTGTGTTCGCTGTTTTTGTCTTCAAGCTTAATCAGGTTGAAAAAACAGAACTGGTCGTCCGGACAGGTCAGACATTTGAAAAAGCAGAAGTTACAGAAATCCTTCAGGATAATCTTGATTCTAATGGAACTCGTGTCGGTGAGCAGAAAGTGCGTGTAAAAATGCTCACCGGCGCGCGAAAAGGAGAAGAACTTGACATCACCAGCAGCTCCGGTTATCTCTTCGGTGCCACCTGCAAAGTCGGGATGAAAGTCATCGTCATGCAGAGTGTTGCCGGCGAGACCACGATCGCCAGCGTTTATTCTCAGGATCGAGAATGGGTCATTTATATTTTTGCCCTGCTCTATCTTCTCGCATTGTGCGTCATTGGCGGTAAGCAGGGAATCAAAGGATGCCTTGGACTGATCTTCACTTTTTTCTGCGTGATCTTTGTCTATCTTCCGCTTGTGTATCTACGTTTTTCTCCGTTCTGGGCCGCTGTTTTTATCTGTTTTCTCACCACACTGGTCACTATGTACCTCATCGGCGGTCCTACAAAAAAGACCTGCGCAGCGACACTTGGCACACTGGCAGGCGTTGTTCTGGCCGGTCTTTCTGCCTGGTGCTTCAGTAAGGCATCCGGCATCTCCGGCTACAATGTATCTGATATCGAGACACTTATGACTCTCTGGAATACCAACCGCATCCAGGTAGGCGGACTTCTTTTCTCCGGGCTCCTGATCTCGTGTCTCGGAGCCGTTATGGACGTCGCCATGTCGATCAGCAGTGCCATTGATGAGATCTACAAACAGAACAATTCCCTGACTCGAAAAGAACTGTTCAAAGCAGGCATGCGTGTCGGAAGGGACATGATGGGAACAGACAGCAACACCCTGATCCTCGCATTCGCCGGAAGCAGTGTCAGCACACTTCTTCTGGATTACGCCTATGACCTTCCCTATCAGCAGATCATCAATTCCAATAACATTGGTATCGCGATCATGCAGGGCCTTGCCGGAAGCTTCGGCATCGTGCTCTCCGTTCCGCTGACAGTTCTGATCTGTACGGTTCTGTTTCATAAAAATGAAGCGGTTTCGCAGGTATGATCATTTTTCCATATTTTATATAAAAAACTCTCTACTTCTACTATTTACATACATAAATATTGGCGTTAAAATAAAACCATTGGGTCAGAATCTGTCTGGCCCTTAATTAAACTTTATGTAGAGGGGAAAATCGAAAATGAAAGAAAAAGGAAGTAGTTTTTCCGGATCGATCGGCTTCGTTCTGGCGGCTGCCGGAAGTGCCGTTGGTGTGGGAAACATCTGGAGATTTCCATATCTCTGTGCCAAGGACGGCGGCGGATTATTTCTGCTGATCTACCTTGTTCTGGTACTGACCTTCGGGTTCGTACTGCTGACAACAGATGTGGCGATCGGACGAAAAACAAAGAAAAATGCACTCAGAGCCTTCGAAGCTCTCAATCCGAAATGGAAATTTCTTGGTAAGCTGACATTTCTTGTGCCGACACTGATCATGACTTATTACTCTGTCATCGGCGGATGGATCACAAAATATTTTGTTACCTATATTATCTCTGACGGAACGGATGCCGCTGCAGATGGATATTTTACATCATTTATCACATCTGACATTGCACCGATCGTATTTATGCTGGTCTTTCTCGCACTGACTGCATGGATTGTTTTCCGAGGTGTAGAAAAAGGAATCGAAAAATTTTCCAAGATCATCATGCCTGGGCTGATCCTTTTGATCCTGATCATTGCGATCTTTTCACTGACACTGACACATACCGATGCAGATGGAACTTTCCGCACAGGGCTGCAGGGACTTGCTTTTTATGTAAAACCTGATTTCAGTGGACTGACTGTAAAACGTTTCCTGGAAATCCTTCTGGATGCGATGAGCCAGCTTTTCTTTTCCTTAAGTGTTTCCATGGGAATCATGATCACTTACGGATCTTATGTCAAAAATGAAGTCAATCTGAACAAAGCAACAAACCAGATTGAGATTTTTGACACTGGTGTCGCTTTTCTTGCAGGAATGATGATCATCCCGGCTGTATTTGTATTTCTTGGCACAGACGGTATGGCTTCCGGACCAAGCCTTATCTTTATCTCACTGCCAAAAGTATTCGACGCCATGGGCATCTTTAGCCGTCCGGTAGCAATTGCATTTTTCCTGATGATGGGTTTTGCTGCGCTGACTTCCTGCGTTTCTGTCATGGAAACTCTGGTCGCAAACTGCATGGAACTTTACCACAAACCGCGCAAAAAAATGTGCGGTGCTGTCGGTATTTACTCCCTGATCACGGCTGTTCTGATCTGTCTTGGATACAACAAACTGTACTTCGAACTGAAACTTCCAAACGGTTCTGTCGGACAGCTTCTTGATGTTATGGACTACATCAGCAACAGTTTCCTGATGCCTTTTATCTCACTTCTGACCAGTATTCTGATCGGATGGGTGATCGGTCCGGACTGGATCGTAGGAGAGGTGGAACGAAACGGAGAACACTTCAAACGTGCCGGTCTTTATCGCTTTATGATCCGTTATGTTGTGCCGGTTGTTATGCTGGTTCTGTTCCTGGTATCTACCGGATTTGCTGATCTCATCTTCTAATTTATTGCTATATTTTCACGAAAAAAGCTCCCCCGGGCTGGTTACCTTTTTTTAGAAAAAGTACCTGCCTGGAGGAGTTTTTTGTATGTATGTTTGTGTTTATACAGTAATCTTGAACCAGTCTTTTTCTTCGAAATCAACGACGGTACAATCGTTTGCATAGGTGCATTCCGGAAGAATGATCATTGCATGAAGTTCATCATTATTCAACGGAAGCGGACAGAGGTGCCAAATCGCTGCGTTGATCTTGACCATGCATCCCTTTGGTACGATGAATGCCTTGGCAAGTTCCGGGACTGGTGTACCGCCAGATGCCGGTGCTACATGAATGATCATGTCATCATCCAATGCTACGATTCCTTCCCACGTGGTTGTGTGATATTCTGCCATTTTGATAATCCTGTCATCCTTACGGACTGCGATCGGAGAAAACGCGATACTGCCTACACAGGTTCCGGAAATACGGTCCGGATAAAACTTATGGATCTCGCCTGCCAGTGGATATCCCTCCGGTTCTGTCATATTGCAGAATGTTCCGTACGGAGCAAAATCTGCCGCATTGATCTTAACTGCTTTTACTTCTCTCATTAAAAGAACCTCCTCTTTTTGATAAAACCCCATTGATAATTTTAATAAACTCAGTATAGCATAGCACTGTCATGTCCTCAAGGTTAAGGAAATACTGAGTTGCGGCATTCTTTTACGGTTGGTATAATCTATAATAAATACTATTCATAAATCACTCATACAAAGGAGTTTTTAGATGATCCTGGAAGTTTGTGTTGACTCTGTGGAATCCGCTGTAAATGCAGAACTTGGCGGTGCTGACCGCATTGAATTATGCGGTGACCTGATCGTGGGCGGGACCACGCCCTCGCTTGCTTTATACGAAAAAATACGCGAAAAGATCAATATCCCTATCCATGTGCTTCTACGTCCTCGATTCGGAGATTTTCTGTACAGTGAAGAGGAAATTGAGATTCTGGTCCGACAGGCAGCGACCTTTTCCGCAGCCAGTGCTGATGCTCTGGTGATCGGATGCCTGACCGCAGATGGACAACTTGATACAGAGGTATTAAATCGAATTATGGATGCCGGAAAAAGTACTCCATATAATCTACATCGTGCTTTTGATATGTGTCGTGATCTGGATGAAGCACTGGAAACTGCCCGAAAACTTGGCATTGTTTCTATTCTTACTTCCGGCGGAGTCGCCTCTGCTCCTGATGGTATTCAGACTCTGAATCGTCTGAAACAAAATGCCGGAAATGTTGATATCATGGCAGGTGCAGGAATAAATTCTCAGAATCTTTCTTACATGCTGGAACGCTCCGATCTAACTGCATTTCATATGTCCGGAAAGAAAGTTCTGCCAAGTCAGATGAAGTACCGTAATCCACATGTAAATATGGGAATGCCCGGATTTTCCGAGTATGAAATCCTTCGCACAGACACAAAAGAAATCCAGAAAGCGAGGGCTGTTCTGGATTCTTGGAAGTAGATGATTACGATGTTTTACCAGAATCTGTCAGATTCCAAAATACTCATTTTTCTGCCAGTGCATGCTCGTAAATCTCACGGTCAAGGTCTTTGAAGACATTGAAGATTACTTTCTTTACGCTGGTTTCCTGCTGCAAAAACTCACGCACTGTATGTACTGCAATCTGTGCCGCACGTTCTTTCGGAAAGTGGAATTCTCCGGTGGAAATACAGCAGAAAGCCACACTGTGAATCAGCAACTCTATCCTCAC
>NZ_JBBMEI010000042.1:0-29985 GCF_040096655.1 Blautia intestinihominis
TTTATCTGCTGCATGAAGATGAAAGATCGAGGACAGGTTTTATCAAGGAACAGTATGGGATCGGTGGAAGCAGTCATGCACTGTCTGGTGCGGATGATTCACACGCAAATTATGATGGAAAAGGATTGTTTCTTGCAAGAGGTGCTTATGGAAATCCATATACGTCAGTTTTATTATCTTGGAATAAAGTTGCAAATAGAGTAGCTTATCTGATAAAGAATGACCAGTTCCTGCAGGCAGAAGATTATGCTCGTATGCCGGAATATGAACAGGAACAGATGGCGAACAAGGTACTCCGCTTTTATGACCGTCTTCCGGAAGAGATAGACAGACCATTTACGGATGATTTCTTCTGGGAAAAACCAGGAAAAGAAATGGTGGCAGTATTAGAGAATCCAGAGCAGACAGAAGAACTGTTACAGAAGATGGATGCAGCATTGGTAGCTCTTCCATTGGATTTTGAAGCGTATGGGACAAACTATCAGCAGAAAACAGAACTTCTTTCAGAACTCCACCAGTATGCAGAAGGAACCTATACGATATTCCCGACACCGGAAGCAGAACCGTCTTTTGCGGAACCATCCGGGCACCAGATGACCATGTTTGATTTCTTGGATACGAAGGCAGTGACAGAACCGACCGTAGTAGATATGTCAGATGTGGAGGAAATAGAAGAGGAAGAGGTTACTGCCAAAGAAGATATTCCGGAAAATCAGGAACAGGAAATAACAGAAACTTCTGAGGGACAGGAACAAAAGGAATCAGAAGAAGAGATAACGGTTAAAACAGCAGAAGAACTGGCGGAGTCCTGGGATGAAGGTGTTTTTGAGTATCAGGGGTATCATTTTGAAGCAGTAGGGGTATTGCCGGAAGGAATAGAAGGAAAAGATCTGGTTGCACAGACCCGTTCCAATACAGAACTGCATTTATCGACCTACCATACAGAAGATTTCCCAAAGTATTCTTATGATGATTTTTATGCAGTCAGCAATGCACCAACTGCCGATGTGTTCCGGTGTCTGGAAACCGGACGCAATTATATTCCGGGAGAAAATGAACTGTTTGGATATGAGGGAGAATTTCAACCATATTTAAAACCGGAAGTAGAAGAGATTGTAACAGAACCGCATAACTTTCGGATTCAGGATAATGACCTTGGAGCAGGTGGTCCGAAAGCAAAGTATAAAGCAAATATGGAAGCCATCCATTTATTGCAGACTCTGGAGCAGGAAGAACGTCTGGCAACACCCGAAGAACAGGAAATTTTATCCCGTTATGTTGGCTGGGGTGGCATCCCGCAGGCATTTGAAGAGAAAAACAGTAGTTGGACAAATGAGTATCTGGAGTTAAAGAATACCTTATCACCGGAAGAATACAGTGCAGCAAGAGCATCGACCTTAAATGCTTTTTATACATCACCGACTGTGATCCGAAGCATGTATGAAGCACTGGAAAATATGGGACTGAAACAGGGAAATATTCTGGAACCGTCCTGTGGTGTTGGTAACTTTATGGGACTGATCCCGGAGAGTATGAACAAGGCAAAGATGTACGGTGTGGAACTCGACCCGGTTTCGGGCAAGATCGCAAAACAGCTTTACCAGAAAAATAAGATTGCCGTGCAGGGATTTGAGGAAACCAGTTATCCAGACAGCTTTTTCGACTGTGTGATAGGCAATGTTCCGTTTGGATCGTATCAGGTCAGTGACCGCAGATATGACCGGCATCATTTTATGATCCACGATTATTTTATTGCAAAATCCCTTGATCTGATCCGTCCCGGCGGTGTAGTGGCTGTGGTAACTTCCAGTGGAACGATGGATAAGCAGAATCCGGCAGTGAGACAGTATATCGCAAACCGGGCAGAACTGCTTGGAGCCATCCGATTACCGAATAATGCGTTCCAGAGAAATGCCAATACCAGCGTTGTTTCTGATATTCTGTTTTTCCAGAAAAGGGACAGGGCATCCATTGAGGAACCGGAATGGTTAAATTTAAAGGAAACACCGGAAGGCTATTCAGTCAATGCTTATTTTGCAGAGCATCCGGAAATGGTGCTTGGTGAGTTTACTACAGAAAGTACCCAGTATGGAAAGCAGGAAGTGACCGTAAAACCAAAAGAAGGAATTACCTTAGAAGAACAATTAAAAGAAGCCGTCCAGAATATCCATGGTACGATCACGGAACTGGAACTTTCGGATACAGAGTTGGAGGAGGATGTTGTCTCTATCCCGGCAGACCCAGATGTAAAGAATTTCAGTTATACCGTAGTGAATGATGAAGTCTATTACCGGGAAAATTCTGTGATGAATCGGATGGAACTTCCGGCAATGACAGCGGAACGTGTCAAAGGGATGGTGAAGATCCGTGATGTTACGAATGAACTGATCCAGTGCCAGATGGAAGAGGGAAGCGATGAACAGATCACAAAGCTGCAGGGAAAACTCAATGAAGAATACGATACCTTTACAGCAAAATATGGTCTTCTCAGCAGCAATGCCAATAAGCGGGCATTTAGTCAGGACAGCAGCTATTGTCTTTTGACTTCTCTGGAATTTCTGGATGATAAGGGAGAACTGAAACGAAAAGCGGATATTTTTACCAAAAGGACAATCCGCAGGGCAGAAACGGTAACTTCTGTAGATACTGCCAGTGAGGCACTTGCGGTTTCTATCGGTGAGAGGGCAGGCGTTGACCTTTCTTATATGGCACAGCTTTCCGGGAAAACAGAAGAGGAGCTTACCGAAGAACTGGCAGGGATAATCTTTAAGAACCCGATCAGTGAAAAATGGGAGCCATCGGACGAATATCTTTCTGGAAATGTGAGGGAGAAACTGCAGATCGCCAAACAGTTTGCAGAGGATCACCCGGAATATCAGGTGAACGTGCAGTATTTGGAGCAGGTACAGCCAAAAGATCTGGATGCATCAGAGATTGAGGCAAGACTTGGGGCAACCTGGATCTCCGAGGATTACATTACACGGTTTATGGCAGAGACATTCCATACACCAAGATATTATGTAGGGAGCAAGGTCAAAGTCCAGTATGCAGAAGTGACCGGACAGTGGAATGTTATGGGAAAGAATGTGGACAGCTACGGAAATGCTCTTGTCACTTCCACATACGGAACACAGAGAGCCAATGCCTACCGCCTTTTGGAAGATGCCTTAAACCTCCGGGATACCAAGATTTATGACACGGTACAGGATGCCGATGGAGAACACCGGGAATTAAACCGGAAGGAAACGATGCTGGCACAGCAGAAGCAGGAACTGATCAAAGAGGAATTTAAGGAGTGGATATTTAAAGACCTGCACCGACGGGAAGATCTCTGTAAGATCTATAATGAACGATTTAACAGCATCCGTCCACGGGAATATGATGGAAGCCATATTCAGTTTGTTGGCATGAATCCGGAGATCACCCTGATGCCGCATCAGAAAAACGCAGTGGCTCATGTGCTGTATGGAAATAATACGTTACTGGCTCATTGCGTAGGAGCTGGAAAGACATTCCAGATGATCGCAGCCGGTATGGAATCAAAACGGCTGGGACTCTCACAGAAGAATCTTTATGTTGTGCCAAACCATCTGACCGAGCAGTGGGGCAGTGATTTCTTACGACTTTATCCTGGGGCAAATATCCTGGTGGCAACGAAGAAAGACTTTGAGCCGGCGAACCGAAAACGTTTCTGTTCCCGTATTGCGACAGGGGATTACGATGCTGTGATCATCGGGCATACACAGTTTGAGAAAATCCCTCTTTCAAGGGAACGTCAGATTGCCATGCTGGAACAGCAGATTGCAGATATTACGTTCTCCATTGAAGAAGCAGCACATCAGGCAGGGCAGAATTATACTATCAAGCAGTTGGAAAAAACAAAGAAGAGTCTGCAGGCGAGGATGAAGAAACTTAATGACCAGACCAGAAAGGATGATGTAGTAACTTTTGAGCAGTTAGGCGTAGACCGGCTGTTTGTGGATGAGAGCCATAGTTTTAAGAACCTTTTTTTGTATACAAAAATGCGGAATGTGGCGGGAATCTCACAGACGGATGCACAGAAAAGTTCGGATATGTTTATGAAATGCCGGTACATGGATGAACTGACCGGCGGCAGAGGGATCACCTTTGCTACAGGTACTCCCGTATCGAACAGTATGACCGAGCTTTACACTATCATGCGTTATCTCCAGTATGACACACTCATGCGTATGGGCATGGGACATTTTGATTCCTGGGCGGCAACGTTCGGGGAGACAGTAACCGCAATCGAATTATCACCGGAAGGAACGGGCTATCGTGCGAAAACACGGTTTGCCCGTTTTTTCAATCTTCCGGAGCTGATTTCCATTTTTAAGGAAGCTGCGGATATTCAGACTTCTGATATGCTGAATCTTCCTGTACCGGAAGCAGAGTTTATCAATGAAGTCTTGAAGCCAAGTGAAGAACAGCAGGAAATGGTCAGTGCTTTTTCAGAACGTGCCGAAAGTGTAAGAGGTGGTCTTGTGAATCCGACAGAAGATAATATGCTCAAGATAACCAACGACGGAAGAAAGTGTGCGTTAGACCAAAGGCTTTTGAATGAACTCCTTCCGGATGCGGAAAAAAGCAAGGTCAATACCTGTGTGGAAAATGCTTTTCAGGTATGGGAAGAAGGAAAAGCAGACCGGACAACCCAGCTGATCTTCTGCGACCTGTCCACACCCAAAGGAGATGGGACTTTCAACGTATATGATGATGTCCGGAACAAACTGACAGAAAAAGGAATCCCGAAAGAAGAGATTGCTTTTATCCATGAATACAACACGGAGGCAAAGAAAGCGGAACTGTTTGCAAAGGTACGGGCTGGACAGGTGAGGATCCTGATGGGTTCCACTCCAAAACTCGGTGCAGGTACCAACGTACAGGACAGACTGATTGCTCTCCATCACCTTGACTGTCCATGGAAGCCGTCTGATCTGGAACAGCAGGAAGGACGTATTTTAAGACAGGGAAACCAGAATGACAAAGTAAAGGTATTCCGGTATGTGACGGAAAATACTTTTGATGCGTATATGTGGCAGATTTTGGAGAATAAGCAGAAGTTCATCAGCCAGATCATGACCAGTAAATCCCCGGTCAGGGCTTGTGAAGATGTGGATGATACGGCACTGTCCTATGCAGAGATCAAGGCACTTGCCACAGGTAATCCGTACATTAAAGAAAAAATGGATCTGGATGTGCAGGTGAGTAAGCTGAAACTCTTAAAGGCAAACCATACCAGTCAGATTTACCGTCTGGAATCCGATATTGCAAAGAATTTCCCGGTACAGATCAGTGCATTGAAAGAGCGGATTGCCGGGATGCAGGTGGATTCGCAGGTAGTAAAAAGCGTGGATTTACAGGATAATGACACGTTTGCCATGACGGTAGGGAATGTCCTTTATGAAGATAAGAAAGAAGCAGGCGAAGCGTTGATCGCCGCCTGTGCAGGTTTAAAAACCGTCAGCACCGGCGGAAAGGTTGGGGAATATCATGGGTTTACGTTATCTGCTTCCTACAATATGTTCTCCAATGCGTTTGAACTGACGATCAAAGGAAAATGCTCTTATAAGCTGGAGATCGGAAAAGACCCGGTAGGAAATATGCAGCGTATCCATAACACCCTTTCTTCCATTGACAGGAAGCTGACGGAAAGTGAGCAGAAATTGGAAACCGTACAACAGCAGCTTGCTACTGCACAGGAAGAGGTAAAGAAACCATTCCCGAAAGAAGCAGAGCTGAATGAAAAGATGGAACGGTTATCCGAGTTAAATGCATTGCTGAACATGGATGAAAAGGGCAATGAGACGATTATGGCAGATGAGGATATTGGTAGAGAAGGAAGCAGCACAGATAGCAGGGATGCTGTAGAAGAAAAAGAACTTCCGGAAACAGCAGACAGAATCCATAAGCCATCTATTCTGGAACGCTTAAAGCAGGAGAAGGCACAGCAGAATACAGCGGAACAGCCATCTGTACAGAAAACTGCAAAGAAAAAACACGAACAGGAATTATAAAAGATTTCCCGTCAGAGTTTTCTCTGGCGGGGACATAAAATGGAGGGTTTGTTTATGGCAAATAATATAGAAAAACAATTAAAAGAAATATCGGAACGGCTGGAGCAGGGAGTAAAAGAAATCTTTACTTCGGAGAGATATACAGAATATCTGAATACCATGTCCAAGTTCCATAATTACAGTTTTAATAACACCCTTCTGATCACCATGCAGAAACCGGAAGCAACACTGGTGGCAGGGTATCAGGCATGGCAGAAGAAATTTAACCGCCATGTAAAACGTGGGGAAAAAGGAATCCAGATCATCGCACCGGCACCCATCCGTGAGAAACAGGAGATTGAAAAGATCGACCCGGTGACCAAAGAGCCGGTGATCGGGGATGACGGTCAGCCGGAAACAGAGATCGTGGAGATGGTCATTCCAAGGTTCCGTGTGACAACGGTATTTGATGTCAGCCAGACAGAGGGAGAGCCGATTGCAGAACTGGAAGTACCGGAACTTACCGGGAGCGTACAGTTTTATGACACGTTCATGGAAGCATTGCAGAACATTTCCCCTGTTCCAATCCGCATGATGGAGATAGAAGGGGAAGCAAAAGGCTATTATCATCAGACGGAAAAGTATATCGCAATTCAGGAAAATATGAGCAATCTCCAGACCATGAAAACCGGAGTCCATGAAGTAAGCCACGCATTGCTGCATGACCGGGAAGTAATGGATGTGGAAGGAATTTTAAAAGACCGGACAACAAAAGAAGTAGAAGCAGAAAGTATTGCTTATATTGTCTGCAATCACTTTGGTCTGGATACTTCAGAATACTCTTTTACCTATATTGCCAGCTGGTGTGAAAGCAAGGATATGAAAGCACTCCGGGCATCTATGGATACCATCCGGAAAACGTCTGCGGAAGTCATTGAGAATATCGAGACACAGATGCACGAGCTGGAAATGGAAAGACCAGTTCGGGATACTTTTCATAAGGAAGATTTAATTCTGCATCTTTCAGGCAGTATGGGTTCCGAGTTTACTTATGATCTGATCGAAAACATGAGCAGGGAACAGTTAGAGCAGAATGTGGGTGAATATGTCCGCCTTCTGGAAAGTGGTGAGATAGAGAAAAATGAGAAACCACTGGAAAGTTTTCTGGAAGAAAAAGGTGCTGCCGTCACACCACTCTATGACAGCAGTGGGCACGGAGAGAACTATCCGATTGATTTTTATGATGTGGAATATGATGCTGACACAGGCGTTACTTATTTTTCTGACCTTTCTCCGAAAGAGCAGGTAGAGATGTTGGTGCAAAAAGCAGAGTTTCCAAGAAATGTTTTTTCAGAAGAAGAAAAGGCATTTGTAAATGAATACGCAGAAACCTTCCCCGGACAGGTGGAAAGACTGAATGACCTGGTATGGGACATGAGGGAATCTTACGATGAAGCCGGTTCAAAGCTGGTGTATGAAGTGATCCAGGCAGCAAGGGCGAACTTCCCAGCGAAAGAGCCGGAAATTGCAGAAGAAACAGCCATGCAGTATGCCCACCGTCTGATTGAAACAGCAGAAGCTGCCAATACGGGAGATTTCACAGATTCCCAGAGAAATCTTATTGTGAATTTTGCATATAAGATGGATGATAAAGACGAAGTGCTTGGACTGGTGAACCGTATGATGACTGCAATCCGCAGACCGGGAAGTGAATATACGAGAAGCCTTATGAATGAAATACAGGCACAGATTGACAATTTCCCGGATGGAATGATCGGTTTTACGGAAATGCACGAGGCAGGAATCCAGTTAGACCATATGCTCCCGCTTACGAAAGACCGGGCATATGAACTGTACCGTGGAGGGGCAGAAATTTATATCTTACACGGAAATCCAGAGAATCCACAACAGGCAGAACAGATGCTTGTGGAGACGGAAAGTGAGATCCTTGGATATGACGGTATCTTTGGAATCACAGAAACAGAATGGGAAGTGCAGAAAGAGAGAGAAATATCTGCTACAAAACAGGAAGCACTGGAACGGCAGAATGCAGAAAAGATTGATGAGACACTTCTTCTGCATGGAGAAAGCGGAAGGTTTGCCATTTATCAGATGGATACCGGAGATGAGCATACTTATCAGTTTATGGGAATGGAATCCGCAAAGAGTCTGGGCTATACCATTGACGGAAAGGATTACCGAATGGTTTATGCAGCACCGTGGATGCCAACAATCACGTTAGACAATATATTTGAACGCTTTAACATTGACCGACCGGAAGATTTCCGTGGCCATTCCTTATCGGTAAGTGATGTGATCGTGATAAACAGGGGTGCAGAGATCACAGCCTATTATGTAGATTCTTTTGGATTTCAGGAACTTCCGGAGTTTGTCCAGCAGAGAATGAACCTACTGGAACATAATTCCGTCAGGGCATATCCGCCAGTTTATAAAGGAACATTGGAACAGGCAATGGGAGAACGGGATGTGGATGCTTATCTGGATTCCAGAAAGTTAAACCTGGACTGTAAGAAAGCAATCGAAGAAGCCATCCGGGAGAATTTTGACGGGCTGCACTTAAAGCAGGATGCGGCAAAAGAAGTCGTGGAACGCTTCGGGGAAGAACGTATGAATTTTGTTATGGCAAATACCATCCGTGAACTTTCCCATGATGGAAGATTTTCCAGACAGAACAAAGACTGGGCGGAGCATATCGAAGTCCCGGAAAATATCAACCGGGGCAGAAATCTGAACCTGGATTATGTGATCGAAAGCCACCCGGCAGTTTTAGATGGGTTTATCGACATGGCAAGAGCTGAGATCCGGATGCAGAGGATAGAACAGGCGATAGGAGAAAACGAAGTGACGATCACAGCAGAGACAAGAGGATATGAAGCAGAAGGACATAACGGGACATGGCATACGGTTGATAAAAAGGAATATGCTGGGGAAAAGTTTTTCTTAATGGAACATGATGAATTTGGCTCCGATGTGGCTGGCATTATCGTAGCAGAAAATGGACAGCTTGTAGCGGAGGACTTATGGAATGGATTTGATGAAGGAGCGTTAGAAGCTGTATCAGAATATCTGCAGGAAAATGGAACAACACTTTATGACTTGACGGAATTCCCGAAAGATTCTGCTGTAACCCTGCGGAGTGGACAGACACTTACAATCGAAGAAATACAGGCAGTACAGAAAGATACCTGGGAAGAAACGATGGCAGGAAAAAATGAATCTGGAACGGATGTCCGATTTAATTTTCATGCAGTCAGTGAGGTGCAGCTGCCGGAAGGCATAAAGTTAAAAATGCCAGAGATCCATTACATTGATAATTTTTATGTGATGGAAGATGTAAATGCAGAGGGTGTAGTAAAAGTAAACCGGTATGAATCACTGGATGAAGCGATGCAGGAATATTTACGTCTGCCAAATCATCAGGAAAAAGTGCTTGGTATCCAGAATACGGAAACAATGCAGGAAAACATGGATTTTATCCGATGTGAAAATGGGATAGATCAGATGACCCATGCATATGAACAGATCGGAGGATGGCTGAATCCGGAAATATATGAAGCGGTAAATAAAATGGAAAATATGCTGGACTGGAATGAGGTACAGATTGCATATCAGATTGGAAAACAATACTTTACAATCCAGACCGCAGAAGATGGCTATGACTATACATTTTACAATGAAGATTATCAGGAGGATGATGGAGGAATCTATGACAATCCGACAATCTATGTAGATGAAGCTGCCAGTGATATTTTAGAAGATAAAGGGTACTCACTGGAAGATGCAAAAGTAGTGGATTATGAAGAACTGATGGCAGATGTGGAAGAAGTTCAGGAAGAACAGATGCAGCGGATACAATTAGAAAAGAACTGCCCGGCAAGTATTTTTGAAGGATTTCGCAGGGAAGAAGCAATGCAAACCTATGAAGGAATCGCAATGCAGTTTACCAGGAGTAAAGGGTATCTGACCATACAGGCAACAGAAGAAGGATATTCGTTTATTTTTTATGACTCTGATCTGCATGAAATCCAGAGTGGTGATTACGATAATCCAGACGCATCTATTCAGGAAGCTGCTTATGAAATCATTAAAAGTGAAAGAATGGATGATATGGAATGTGTCAAAGTGGATTATAAAGAATTTGAAGAAATGACGATCCAGCACTCTAAAGATTTATTGCAGGAAAGGGAACTTCGTGCGACTTCTGAGATTGGAAGAAATGAACTGGCATTAAATAGTCTGAGCAGGGCAGAAGTAGAAAGAGGGGTTCTGTATCATGCACAGGCAGTATTAGAAGATATGGGAATGGAACAGGAGGTAGAGCTGCTTGCTGCAAGAGTGTATGGTTCCAGAAGCAGACAAGACCTTTATCGGGAAGATTCTGACCTTGATGTAGTACTTTCTTATCGTGGCAATATCCGTGAAGACAGTTTCTTCAATGAATTAAATGCTCATGGTATAGCAATGGCAGGTATTAAGGTGGACATCAATCCTATCGCAGAAGAAAGAATCACTCTGGCAGAATATATGAAGGAAGCAGATGTTTACCTTGATCAGCAGGAGATTAAAAAGCTGTCGGTGGATTTAGATAATTTCAGCTATGAATATGACACTTACGAATATAAAGATACCGTTGAGAACAGGGAAGAACAGGTGGAGAAAATCACAGAGGACATTCTGAATAAGAAAACAGGGTGTTTAAAGGACTGGCTGGTTGAAGTATCGGAAGAGTCTGATATAGACAGTGATGTGATAACTGCCCGGTCATTACTTTCCCGTCTGGAGGACGCAGAGAGATTTTCTATCTTTGACAAACAGCCAGAGCAGGAACAGCCAGAAGCCACGATCAGTTTTTATGTCGCAGAGTGCATGGAGTTTCCGGTCATGGGAGAGTACCATAACAACCTTACTTTAGAAGAAGCCATTAAAATATATGAGAGTATCCCAGCAGAGAGACTGCATGGGATTAAAGGAATCGGATTTGATCTGCAAGATGGTGATGAAGATTATTCCGGAGAATATGAGTTGATGAGTGCAGACCGGATACGGCGTGATCTGATAGATATGATTCCACACTATAAAGAAAGCCCTCTGGTGCAGAAAGCAATCACAGACATGGAAAAGTATCTGGATGAAAAGCATGGAAGGGTGCAGGAAGCGGAACATGCGGCAGAAACAGCAATAGGAAGTGAACAGAAACCTTCTGCGGTTGCGGCAGACAGAAGGTCAGAGCAGGAACCGGTATCTGTAAGTCAGAGTCAGCCACAAAAGGTAGAACTTGTAAGCAGAGCAAAAGGTGAAGTGAAGAAATCTGTGCTGCAGTCTTTAAAAGATTTTCAGGCAAGGGCAAAAGCACAGGAGCAAAACAAGGCAACGGAGAAATCCAAGGCACATAAGAAGGGAGAGGTGGAATTATGATGGATCTGGCAATGAACTTTGACGCAGATGAATGTTTAGTAACTGCAATGTTTGATAAAGGAAACCGAAATGACACGATGGAGGCAATCGACCATATCATTCCTTTTCTGAAAGGCGATGCAGATATGATTGGGCTTGTCTGCAATACCATAAGAAAACTGTTCTGTATGAGTGATGAAGGTTATGAAGTTTTTCTTATGGATCTGGAAGAATATAAAATGGAACTGAAAGAGGAGGAAGAAGAATGAGTACAAGTCAGTGTGCAGTATATCAGGTAAAAGATACCCCTGAGTACCGGGATGTCCGTTTCCGTTCTTACGAGAAACTGAAAAGCGAAGGAAAAACAGTCCAGATAGAAAACTATCATCAGGTGTATATTGGAAGAATCCAGCCGGGGGAAACTCCGGCTGACATTAAAACACGCTTGCAGAAGCAGCGACCGAAAAACTTCAAAGGTCATTCCATCGGTTGCAGCGATGTGATTGTCATTACCGATGATGGAAAAACCACAGCTTACTATGTCAATAAAGATGGTTTTATCATCATTCCGGAATTTCTCACAATCAAAAGTTCTTCCGATACCAGACTTTCCATTGATACAACCGGGTACGAAATCGAAGGAAAGAAAGGAACATGGCTTGCACAGGATTACATCCTGATGAACGAGAAGAAATGGTTTCTGATGGAACATGAGGAGTATGGGACAAGAGCAGCCTATGTGATTCTCAGTGAAGAAGGTACCGTAGTTATGAATGACTGTTACAACGGCTTTGATGAAGAAGCCAGACGGAACATTCAGAATTTCATGCAGCAACAGGCAGAGCAGGCACAGCAAAAACAACAGGAAATGCAGGCACAAGCCCAGACCGGACAGTCACAATCCAGAGAAACACAAAAGAAGAAACCGGAGCTGGCGAACTGGCAGAAGGTCATGGATAATGGAGAATACCTTCGCAGTGCAGAGATGACAGAAGAAGCCAATTACAACATGATTGATGGACTGATGAACAACACTCCAAGGAAAAGAGATAAAAATGCTCCACGAAGATCGGTACTGAAACGACTCCGTAATCATCAGAAGAAGATAGCCAGTCAAGGGAAAGGACAGCCACAGCAACAGAAGGCGATGGAAGAAGAGATGGAAAGGAAGAAGAAGTAATTTTCAACAGAGGTGGTCTTGCTACTGAGGTAGCAGGGCCATTTTTGTTGAAAAAAAGTAATTAACCATTATAATAATATATAAAGAAATTTTAATTGTTCTTCATAGTCCACGTTATTATATCAAAAAGTGTTCTTTATCATCAGATTGGATAAAAGTAAGTAATTTTGAGAGATGCAATTTTAGGTATAATGAATAAAAATTTTTATTTGGAGGGAAATACAAATGCCAGCTCCTAGGAACGGATTTAAAGGATATACATATCAGCAATATATTTTCACTTTGTTTTTTGCAAAAATGGATACTGAGCGAAAAATTAAAAAAATAGAGGCAGAATCACAGGGAACAAAACAATTTGACGATTTATATATTGAGATGGAAGATGAAACACGTTATCGAATACAGATTAAAAATTATCCTCAAGCAGAACTTGATGATATTAATATAACAGACCATGTTGTATCTATACAAGGGAATAAGAATAAATATGATCCTAAAGATAACAATATATTAGTGGTAAAATCAGATCATATTAATCCTAATGAGTTTTTTATGGATTTACCAGCAATAAAAAAATCGGGAATTACGATTATCCCTTTGATAGAAGAAAAGGTAGAGGAGATTATAGATAGTCTGTATCGTTCAGATAAAAGAGAATTGAAAATTATTCATTTAGGATATTCAATTACTTGTAAAGCTAAATTTATGGTTGAGAAAAAAGATTTACCACCAATGGAAACAATACCGGAAAATCTTACAGAAGAGACAATCATATTACGAACAGCACCGGATGAAGTGCCAGAGGGAATTACATATATTATAGGAAAACCTGGAATTGGGAAAAGTCATTATGTAAATGAATTGATTTCAAAGTATACAGGGGCAGCAGTATATCGTTTTTGGATTGATTCTCAGGATGAATATTTGCAGGAAAGACTGTTTTATAAAACATTTTTAGATAATTTAGCAATGCAATTTTGGGAATCACCTCGCAATTTTGAAGAAGAAGAGTTAATAGAAGAAATTAACAAAGGAAAGAAGATTTTGATTATTGATGGCTTAGATCATGTTGAAAATTATCAACCGCTGGAACTTTCGAGGTATATTCAGTTTATTGATAAATTGAAATCAGGAAAAGTAATAGTTTTATCTCGTCCATTAAAAGCAGAAATTCCTTGGGAGCCAATAGAACTCTTAAACTGGACATATGAAGAAACAGCAAAGTATTTAAAAGAAGGCTATGGAATAGATGATTATGAGGTTGCAGAGAAAATATTCAATATAACGGATGGATATTCGATAATCACATTTTATGTGGCAAATCATTATAAAATCTATAATGAAATAGGATTGACCCAGGAAATGGAGGATCTGAATCAATATTACGATAATTTGCTTGGTGAGAGTAGTACAAGTTCACTTCTTACTATATTTGCAACGAATAATAGTTTTTATACAGAAAAGGAATTAAATGAATTATTGGTAATGCCAGAACTTGTGGATGCAGTAAAAGATTTTATTAAACAACATCCATACTTGTTTGAACGAGTGGAAAATAGAATATCATTGTTGCATGATAGTCTAAACACTTATTTAAGAGGAATTGGGAAGCGTTATCCAGAAAGAATGAATTCTGTAAATAATATTGTAAAAGAAAGTTTGCGTTCAGAAAATGTTGAATATATGGCAAGAATGAACTCTTTTATGTTGGAAGATGATTTTTTGGATGAATTGCTTATTCAGTATAGTGATGCTGAATGTTTGGAACGAGTATTACAAAAAACGATAGATATAGATTCTGTACATAGTTTTTACATTCAATTAAAGAATATTTTGGAGTATCGCAAAAACGTTTTTAATATTTATCAGTATTATTCCTTTGCACTGTTGTATCAGGTAATGGAAAGACAGAATAGCATAGGCTATGAGGGGCTTATGTTTTTGGTAATGAAATATATAGAAAGGCAAGAAAATCTGATAGATTGTATATATAGCTCAAAAGAAATCTGGAATCTATATCTTCTTTTAAATGGAAAACATGAAAAAGACTATAAACATTTTTTGAAAAAAGAACATTATGATAAACGTCATATCAGCAGTGTAATAAATTGTGTTGAGGAACAGGTGCATTTTTTTGATAAATTAGATAAAAAGATAAGTGATGAAGAATTTGAAATCATGATGCATGATGCAAAAGATAGTTTAAAAAAACGGGAGAATCTTACAAATTATCTTGTGAGTGTGTGGATAAATGATGAAAAACAGAATGAGTATTATGATACAATACAACTTTTTTTATCAGGCGAAGAGAAGAATGCTCAAAACAGATTTGATAAGCAAGTGAAAAAATATCAATTAGATACAATTTGGAGAGAGTCGATACTTACGGCAGTCAGATGGCAACTGAATGAGCTAGGGTTATTTGATGAAAAAAATTGGTTTAGAAAAAAATCATTAAAAGAGACTATTCAGAATGAAGCACCGAAAGGTTCGTTTGCTATAAGTGATTGGCTAGAGGCAATGATGCGACTTGCAAATAAAGAAAATAGAGACATTGATATTTATTCAGTTAATTATTTTTGGATAATGTATCAGCAGAGAAAAGATTATACAGTGCATAATATAGATGTTGCTTTAACGATATTTGAAAAAAATAATCAAATAGAAGAAATGTGTTCTTTGAAAATTATTGAAAAATTGATGAAACAGTCTGAAAAGGGAATACGCCACTTAATGGCTTCTTATATTAATAGAAAGCCCTGTGATTTTACTAAAAGATTAGCAAATATGAATTATTTTTCAGAGGAAGAGTGTCCATTAGATATTTTCGATTTAAATCCAGATCATTTAAATTGTTGCAAAAAAGAGCAAATAAAACAAAGATTAAATGAAATTATGGCATATCATCGTTATTCTGGAAGTATAGAGTATGATGAGATAGAGAATCTGCTTCATTCTAATTATAAAAATATATTAATAGATGGATTAGATTTTTATGATTTATCTATATGGGGAAAGGAAATAGATACAGCTGCTCAATCTATATTGGAAGAGAATGGTATTCGATGTTTGGTTTCGAAAGAAGAGAAAGAAGAATCATATAGTCCTTTTAAGCATGGATGTATTCATGAAGAGGATGAAGAGTATATTGTAAAAAATAAGGTTGGCTACATGGATATTGCTGGATATACTGATGGTTGGGATTCTTGTTTGCCTTATGTGAATTTATTTTTAAACTATGATGTGGAGGATATTAGAAAAGATTATTTAAAAATAATTCACAAAGCAATGTTTGCAAAAACAGCAATGCTTAACAAAACAGGATTGTGGTTTTTGTTGATAGGTAATATTCCGGATTTTTTGGATGAAGTTGGAATTGAGGTGGATTGGAGAAAGTTGTATGATATATTTTTACAATTCTTAAAAATATCAGCAATATGGTGTTAAAAAAATACAGAAGTATGAAGGGTATTGTTTCCGAGTGATAAGGGAGACTGTGAGAAAAAGTCTGTAAATAAGATTCTTCTATGATGATATGCAAGGGTGGTGAGCTTACAGTTTGAGCTTTTCACCCTTGTTCTATATATAACAGTTGTTGAATGGCATGTCAAGAGCAGGCGATTTTCCGCCTGTCTTGATCGTCGGTTTACTCGTTATTCTGGAAGACGACCTTCGTACATAATACTCAGTTCGCCATATACCTGCGCCCAGTTTCGAATCGTACTGGTCCATTTTTTCGTAGCCTCAAAAGTGGCCAGGTACAGCGCTTTTAAAAGGGCCGTATCGCTTGGGAATACGCTTCTCTGCCGATTCAGCTTCCGGTAGGTGGAATTCAGGGATTCAATCGCATTGGTGGTATAAATCACCGTTCTGACCGTTGTTGAAAACTTGAAAATTGGAGAGATGGCATCCCAGTTATCCTTCCAGCGTTTCATGGAATTCGGATATTTGGGAGACCATTTTTCAGTTACACGATCTAAAACTGCCAGCGCTTTCTTTTCATCTGCGGCCTGATAAATGGCCTTCAGATCCGCTGCAAATGCTTTTCTGTCCTTGTCAGGGACATATTTCAGTGTGTTTCTTACCTGGTGTACGATACAGCGCTGATACTCGGTTTTTGGAAAAGCAGCAGCGATTGCTTCTTTGATGCCGGTTAAACCATCTGCACAGATGATTAATACATCTTTGACACCCCGGTTTTTCAGCTCGTTCATAACGGAAAGCCAGTATTTTGCGCTTTCGTTGTCGCCAACGCTGATGGTCAGAACCTCTTTCTTTCCCTCCGTGTTGATTCCAAGAATCACGTAAGCTGCAAGCTTTCGGATCACACCATTATCTCTTACGGAATAGTGAATTGCGTCGATGTAGAGAATGGGATAGACTTCGTCCAACGGCCGGTTCTGCCAGTCTTCGATCTGTGGCAGGATTTTATCGGTTACATCGGAAATAAAACTCTCCGAGGTCTCAAAGCCATAAATATCTTCGATGGTTTCGGAAATCTGTCGGGTAGTCATTCCTTTGGCATACATGGAAATGATCTTCTGATCAATATCAGAAATATCTTTCTGACGTTTTTTCACCACCTGTGGTTCAAATGTTGATTTTCGGTCCTGCGGCACTTCGATTTCCATCGATCCATATCGGCTGTTGACCTGTTTGCGCTTATACCCATTGCGGTAATCATCATTATCCGAACGTTCTGATTTTTCATAGCCGAGATGATCGTCCATTTCCGCTTCCATCATTTCCTTAATGGTACCGCCTAAAAGATCCTTGAGCGCATCCTGGATGTCTTCAGCAGACTGGATATCATACTCTTCCAGGAGCTGATGGATGATGTTTCGTTTTCCTTCGGTCATTTGTACTCGATGTACCGGTTTCTTTTGTCTTGCCATAATAAAAGGTCCTCCTAATGATATTTATTGTACCATAGAAGAACCTTCTAAACATTATTTTACAGAAAAAGTTTCATACTCTCTGATAAGGAAACAATACCCTTCTAGTGAATATAAAGATTTTACAAATCTTGATTTTTTATGATTTGCTGTTCTTGTTGGTGACTCTTCCCAAGAATCATATCAATATTTGCAGACACAGTGTGAAGCTCCCGTTCATAATCACGGTGGTTAGAAAAATCTTCCCGTTGCATATCTCGCAATTCAATAAGCCGGTCTTTTTCAGCATAGAGGGCTTTCATGGAAGGTAGCTTATTTCCATCAGATTTTTCTTTCAGTGTCCGGAGAGCTGTATCGTAAAGGGAAAGCTCCGCCCTGTGTTCTTCGTAGAATTTATCCTTATTGCGACTCTTACGGTAGTTTGCATATACGTTTTTGTATGCAAGGTACTGTCCAGTAAAATGTATTTGTTCGTTCACATCTTTAAGCTGCTGTTCTGTATCCTTTAAGGATTTTCTGGCAGCACTGGTCTGATCAGATGCCTGGTCAAGTGCCGTATGGAAATCTTCAAGAGAGCCATATCCATGTTCCTGAATATAGGCAACCGTCTGAGCCATCTGTTTTAGATTGGAGAGTTTGACTTTTTGAGCATAGGCTTCACTCTGCTGTGCTTTGATACAGGTCTGTAAATCTATCACAAGTCGGAGATCTGATTTTATGAAAATGAACGGTACAGGAATAGCGGAAGCATCAGGAGAAAGTGTTGTCTGCAAATCTTTTGTAGTAGTTGGAACTTGTGGTTCTTCAATTTCCATTTTCCTATCGGAGAGTGATTTTGCATTTTCCTTAAATGCTTGTAATAGAAAATCCTCTTCATATCGTGTTCCGAGATTCCTTCCAGTGATATATTTTTTTCTGTCAGGGTGAAGATAGCTGTACCGGTTTCGACTGATCTTGAAGATGATGTGATATTTTTCATCAAGGATTTTTGAAAATTCTTCTGGTGATCTGGCGGTACTTGCAGCATCATCAATAGCGTCACGGAGAAATTGTTTCTCTGTCTGGTAACGAGTTTCTTTCGGTGTGATTTCATCTTCTTTCATTTTCTGATTCAGCTTATCTAATTTTTCCTGTCCCCGGCGTTGTGCCCAGTATTCTTTTTCGGTGATTTTTCTTTCAGCAGGAGTGAGCAGATCAACCTGATGTAGTCCTTCTTTTTTACACATATTCATAACTTCCTGTTTTAAATGGGTAAGGTATGCTGTGCTTAGATGGTGCTTGTATCCGGCTTTTGCTTCACAGTCAAATTCCATATAGGGTTCCCATGGTATATCATATTTACGGAGACTGTTGATTACGATATGCACATGGATATTGCCACTTTCGTTATGCCCATCAGTATGAGTACAGACTAAAGCCTGATGACCAGGGAAGTTTTTCTTTGTAAAGGTCAGCCCAAGTTGCTGTGCCCGTTCACCAGTCAGTCCGCATTCATCTCTATCTTTCGGGTCAAAGCTGATAATGTAATGATGAGACTTGATCTCATTGAAATTTTTATTTTTATGGTAGTAGCTGTTTAGTTCCTGACATTCAGATGCAAAAGTAAACGGATCACAGTTCAGACCATCCAGGTAATATTCATCTCGTAATATCATATGCCCCTCATCATCGAGGATTGGCTTTTGGGTGTATTCATTATGCTGAAAGATGAGATACCGTTCAGATTCTCCATAGTCAGCATTTTTGCTTGCGATATGTTTAATCACTGCCACGGAAATCACCTACCATTCTCATCACTTCATATTTCATTTCATAAATATCACGGAGAGATTTTTTTATTTCTGTTCTCATTTCTGAGGAGATAATGCCGCCTTGATTAAAATATCTGGCAATCTGGTTGAGGTTGTTTCCTATCTTTCCAAATTCACCAATCAGTTTTTTTATTTCTGGAACATCTGCGGTAAGTTCATATTTGATAACAACATTCTGGGTGTTCAAGGCATTTCGGATAAAATCAGAAACACTCATGTTTGTTGCGGTAGCTCTTTCCGACAGAATTTCATATTCTGTTTCACTCATACGCAGATGAACGTCTTTGGTTTTGATAAGGGATTCGTCTTTTTTTGGTCGTGTCATAAATGCTCCTTTCTGCATAAAGGTTCCGCATAAGGAAATTTTACAGCTTGCTGTGAAAGCAAGTGATGGAGAATTATCACGCTGTGACCATGTAAATGGAAACCAATACACATATTTGTGATTGTGGTCGAGGGTATGGGGAAACGAAATCCCCATCAAGTTGCAAGTCGCCAAGAACCCGGAAAGGGGTTATTGTGCTACATTGCGAAACTTGCTCTGAAAGAGAGTAAAAGCCCTTCTATAATAAAAGCCAATTTAAGAAAAGGAATGATAACTGAATCTTGCGAATCTATGGTACTATGCGACTTGTATATTTCGAGCATAAGAAATATAATAGAGGACAGTACAATATCAGGAGGTCAATTATGGATGGATATATGACACTTAGGGAAGCAAGTGAAAAATGGGGTATCACGGCCCGGATGATAAATTATTATTGCTCATCGGGGAGAATCAAGGGTGCGGTAAAGGTATCAACTTTATGGCTGATACCACAGGATGCAGAGAAACCTGCGGATAAGCGGAGAAAAAATAATACAGCTATGGAGGTGCAGCCATGAAATTATTATTAGTGGAAGATAATGTAAAAGTAAAGGTTTGTTTAAGATAGTAATTAAAAAATTTAATACTAAAAAAACGAAATACACAAAAACTACAAGAAAAACTGATAAAATAAAAAAAACGGAAAATAAGAGGTAGCTAAGAATGAAAAAAATTTTAATTATAGAAGATGATTTGGATATTCAAGAGCTGATACAGTTTTTTTTAGAGGATCAAGGGTATGAAGTGATTACGGCATCTGATGGAATAGATGGTATTGCGGTTTTTCTGAAAGAACAAATTGACTTGATACTGCTCGATATTTTACTTCCTAAAATGGATGGGTATGCAGTTTGTGAACTAATACGAAAAGAATCGGAAGTACCAATCATTATGATAAGTGCATTGGGAAGAGAAGAAGACCAGATAAAGGGATTTGAAATGCAAATAGATGACTATATCCCCAAGCCGATTTCTCTTCCAATTATGATAAAAAAAATAGAAGCTGTTCTGCGTAGATATGAAGGAGTAGATATAACAAAAGATCACGAGTTAAAATACAGGGAGATAATATTGATTGTAGGAAATTATCAAGTGAAAATAGGGAAAAAGTTAATTGATTTGACACAGAAAGAATATGAAATTTTGAAAGAATTGATTGAAAATCAGGGATGCGTGATAACAAGAGAGAGCTTTTTAAATCGTCTATGGAAATATGAATTTGAAGGTGAAGAACGTGCAGTTGACAATCATATCAAAAATTTGCGGAGAAAATTGGGAAAAGCAGGGGATTATATAAAAACGGTAAGAGGGGTGGGGTATCGAATTGATAAAGCTAATTAGAGAACATTTGTCTACAAAAATATTTATACTTACGGTATGCTTATTGATTACTGTTGGTGGTGCGATTTATGGAATGGTTGCATTGGGGATGTCACGGAGCTATTTTTTAGAGTTGGATAGAAGTTTGAGTAATCAGACGGAAAAAATGGTACTTCAATTATCGAATACTTCAGTGCAGGAAATAGATGGAATATTAAAAATGTTTGCATTGGAGCATGGGATTTCTATTGTCTTAAAAGATAGTGACGAAAAGGTACTTGGTATATATGGAGATATGGAATATTCACTGGCTCCTGGAACAGATGTAGAAGATATTCTGTTAGGCAGTGGGATAACGGAATCTTATTCCTGTAAGTTAACGAATGGAAAAACATATTGGATTCAAGTGTTTGGAAACAAGGAGAAAGTAAATATTGGACTGGAATCATTAAAAAGAATTTTACCTATGTTGGGGGCTATTACTTTTTTGGCAGCATTAGCTATTGCTGCTTTATACACAAAATATATTACGCGTTCAATTTTAAAGGTGAGTGAAGTTTCAAAAAAAATGGCAAATCTTGATTTTCGAGTTCGATATACAGAAGATCGGAGGGACGAGATTGGAATTTTGGGAGAAAATCTGAACGAACTTTCGGAAAAATTAGAGAGTGCTTTGGATGAATTGAAAGAAAAAAATACTGATTTAGAGAAAAGCATCAAACTTGAGCAGCAACTGGAACAACAACAAATGGCTTTTTTTTCAGCTGTTTCGCATGAATTAAAAACTCCGATTACAATTCTAAAAGGACAAATTCAGGGAATGTTATTAGAAGTAGGGGGATATAAAGACCGAGATAGATATTTAAAACGTTCTTTTGAAGTAGCTAATTCTATGGAGAATATGGTGCAGGAAATTCTGTATGTTTCAAAAATTAGAACATCGGGATTTGAGTTGAAATTGATAGATATACCACTTCACCAACTTGTTGAGAATGTGATTAAGGAACAGGAAGATATGGCTATTGATAGGGGATTACAGTTTCATATACGAATAGAAGAATCAACTTGGATACGGGCAGATGAAGCTCTTTTCACGAAGGTCATAAGTAATGTGGTAGGAAATGCAATTAAATATACGAATGAGGATGGAAATATATGGGTTGGAGTGTATAAAAGAGGTGAAGAAATAATTTTTTGGATTGAAAATGAAACGGAATCTATTGATGAGAAAGAAATTCCAAAATTATGTGATGCATTTTATCGTATTGATAAATCCAGAAATAAAAGAACTGGTGGAAGCGGCTTGGGATTATATATTACAAAAATGATTTTAGAACAGCATCAGTTTCCTTATTGTATTGAAAATACAGAAAAAGGCATAAAAGTGGAAATAAGATGTTATGAACCAACCAGAAGGCTGTTGTGACGGAAAATCACAACAGCCTTTATACATATAAAATACATAAAAAAAACGGGAAAATCATACATTCAATTTTTATAATATAAAGAAAAAATATGTAATGGAGGATTTTTTATAAATGAAGAAAAAAATATGTATAGTATTATGTTTGGGTTGTATAGGAACCGTATCAGTTGTTGGGTGCAGCAATAAAAATTTTGATTCAAAAGTAACAGGGGATAATCAGACAACTACCGAGAATGTATCTGATATACTGAATGATCAAGAGAAAAAAGAAGGCGGTTACGAGAACGAGTCAAGTAGTCATGCTGATGACAAAGAGAACTCAGCGGACGATTCAGAAGTGTTGGCAAATGCAGATTTGCGTGGAGCTGTTTTGGAATTTTCAGACACAGGATGTAATATCAGCATAGGGACGCAGACGGATGATGCAGAAATGGTTCCTGCTCCGGGAGCGGTTGTTGAAGAAATGAATCAGGTGAAAATAGTATATGGAGAAAATACCTATTTTCAGATTTCTCATTCAACGATGACGGGTATTACGCTTGAGGATTGCCGGAAAGAAGAAGTGAAAAAGCAGTCAATGCTCTATCTGTATGGGGATTACCAGGAGGATGGTACGTTTTTGGCTAAAAGGGTAATTATTGACCGATTTGAATAGGAAGGAGAATGGGAATGAATTTTGCAGAAAGAGCATTCCGCTACCTTTTCAGGAAAAAAGGAAAAGCGATTATCTTGTTTTGGGTATTGCTTATTACCGAAACAATGATTTTATCTACTGTCACTATATTACGGGCATCCGAAGTAGCAAGAATTGAACTATTAGGGAAATCAAAAGCGAAATTGTTGATCGAACGGGAAAAAGCGGAGGAATTGTTTACGGATGATGAATACAAAAAACTTGAGAAACTGGAAAATGTGAAGGCGGTAAATCGAGTAGCAGAAGTGCAGTTATATCCAATGGATTTTAAAATTATAACGAAAAGTGAGAGTGTTGATGCAGACAACCAAAAATTGCGCATAATGGCCTACGACAGCCTTGAAGATGATGGCCCATTTGCTGACGGGCAAATTCATCTGACGAAAGGAAAATATCCTCGCAAAGAAGGTGAAATAGTAGTAAATCAGTTTCTTGCAGAAGTAAATCAATGGGAAATAGGGGAAACTGTTTGTTTCAAATCTCATTCAGGTGAACAATCACAGGCAAGCATATCAGGAATCTATATTTCGGGTATAGAAGAAAAGCAAGGGAAGGAACCATTAGCAGTAAACAGAATTGAAAATACAATTTATGGAAAACCCGAGTTCGTATGTCATTTACAAGAAACGTGCGGATATGAAAACTTAATCGTATATGTAGATAATCCAGAGCAGTTGAACAGAACACAGCTAGAAGTAACACGCATTTTGAAAAACTATAGAGTGATGAAAGCAGATAACCTGTTTCAGAAAATGGAAATTCCGCTCTTACAAGTTGTTAGGGTTGTAAAAATGATGTTGGGATTATCGGTTGTATCGTCTGTACTTGTAATAACATTGCTTTTGTCTATGTGGATGAGAGCCAGAAAGAAAGAAATAGCAATTTATGTGAGTCTTGGAAAAACAAAAGTAGATTTGTTTATGCAGATTATTTTGGAATGCTTTTCAGTATTTGGATTTTCTACAATAATAGCTCTTTATACTGGAGATAAGATGCTGATAGTATTGGAAAAGTTTTTAGATTGGAAAAGTATTGGGGCTTTTACATCTATGCAAATATATGCACAAAATAAAGATATATGTTATCTCATATTATCAGGAACAATAATTTTATTGTTTTCTATTTCTATTTCACTTTTTCCAATATTATGTACAAAGCCAAAAAAAATTTTAGCAGAAATGGAGGGATAACATGAATGTTTTACAAAGAGGAGTACGTTCAGTGTTAAGAAAACCGATAAAAAGTATTATTCTATTGTTTATTGTAATTGTTATGAGTGGCCTATTTTTAGGTGCTATGGCAAGCCGTTCAGCAAGTATTTATACACAAGACGCTACAAGACAGGCAATAGGGGCTACCTTTCGCATAGAAGGAAATGAGGAGAATAGGAGAAAGCGATTAGATCAGGCAATGGATGTACTGGGTGATCGGGAGGGCAGTTATGGAGGAGTTACTCATAAATGGTTAGAAAATGGGGCGGATATGGTAGTTACAGATAACTCATTTGAGACGGTTAAGGAAGATGATGTAAAAAAAATAGCTCAGGTGGAGGGGATTGAGGAATATAATTTGATAACAATAGCAACTGTTGTGAATCCGGTCAATTTTTCGAGAATAGAAGATCCAGATATGGATCAAAGTACGGATGTAGGCGGTGTCAACCTACGAGGTAATCGCATAATGGAAATGGATATGGACGTATCTGCAGGTAAGATTTCACTGATTGAAGGAAGAATGATTGAAAAAGATGACAGGGATGTTTGTGTCATCTCGAAAGAATTGGCAGAACTAAACCATTTAAAAACTGGGAACTTATTAAAGTTTAATGATTACCATGACAAAGAACATTCCACAATATACAGTGCTGAGATTATCGGAATTTATGAAACAAAGCAAGAACGAAAATCTATTATGTATGGGGATTCTTATCGTCCAGAAAATACAATATTTACGGATATGAGTTTCCCGGAAAAACCATCCGGAAATGAAGGAAATCCTTTCTATCAGTATGCTATATTCAAAGTCCAAAATGCAGGGAAGTACGATCAAGTTAAAAAGTCTGTACAGAAAGCGAATATAGATTGGTCACGATATGACTTAATTGATAATAATGGAAATATTAAAAATATGACAGAAAATTTTGGGCAGATGGATCAGATGAGTATGGGATTATTACTAATAGTTTCAGTGTCAGGTCTTGTGATTTTAGTTTTAGTTTTTCTGTTTTGGATAAAAAATCGTACGCAAGAAATAGGAATTATGATGTCACTTGGAAAGTGCAAATTTGAAATATGGGTACAGTTTTTATGGGAGGCAGTAATGATAAGTATTATAGGGATGTTGTTATCCTTTGCAATTTCCCCAATTATTGCAGAGACTTCAGCTTCATATTTAGCGAAAGAAACGCAGACCTTAAGGTTAGAACAGCAGGAACAGGAAAATACTGGTACCTATATAGATGGATATATTGCACCGGATTTAAAAATACAAGATGTGGAGGTTCATATAACGAAAGAAATGGTTCTGATGGATATTGGGATGATATCAGGTATTTTGATTATTGCAGTATTAGTAGCAGGAATCACGATAATGAAGAAAAGGCCGAAGCAGATATTAAGTGAAATGAGCTGAATAACGGGGTAGGAGGTTATAGAAATGAGTAAAAATGCAGGAAACATTGTTCTTGAGGCAAAGAATGTTGTCTATTACTATAAGGCGAATAAAGGCAAAAAAGTTTTAGATTATATATCATATGGCTTTGAGATAGGAAAAATGTATGCCATTTTGGGACCAAGTGGTTCCGGTAAGACAACTTTTTTATCGCTTTTGGCAGGTTTGGATTCTCCGACGGATGGGGGAATTTATTATGAAGGGGTGAATATACGAAAAAAAGGACTGCACAATTATCGAAAGAAAAATATGTCATTGGTTTTTCAGAATTATAATCTGATAGATTATTTGACTCCAGAAGAAAATGTGATGCTGGGTGGAAAGAAAGACATAGAGAAAATTTTGGAAGCGGTTGGGATACCGAGGGAAGACTGGAAACGGCAGGTCTTACAGTTATCAGGAGGACAGCAGCAGCGAGTGGCTATTGCAAGAGCATTAGCAAGTCCTGCGAAGGTATTGCTTGCAGATGAACCTACAGGAAATCTGGATGAAGAAATTGCAGACGAAATTATTAAGATATTGATGAAAAGTGCGCATGAAATGGGAAAAAGTGTAATTGTCGTAACACATAGCAAAAAAATAGCTGATGCTGCAGATGTGGTACTTAAAATCCATGAGGGGAAATTGTATCATTTGGTTTAAGTGTATGTAAAGTTATAGTGTTTTATAGCATGAAATAATATGAGGTGAGCTGTATAGGAAAAATTTTATTGCTATCTTTTGATGGAGATGAAGAAAATTTAATAGAATCTGTTATTTCCATTTTGGATGCTGGAAGAGAAAAATTTACATTTCAAGAAATAAAACTAAAGCCAGAGCTACAGCATAAAGGAATCGTTATTGACTTAGAACGGAGAGAAGTTATCAGAAACGATGAAAAAGTTGAATTGACTTATACAGAGTTTGAAATTCTCCAGCTTCTTGCACAAAATACCGGCAGGGTATTCAGTAAGGAACAAATTTATGATGTAGTCTGGAAAGAACCATATTCTGGAGATTATAATATCGTAATGAGCCATATCAGGCACATCCGGGAAAAGATAGAGGATGATCCGGCTCACCCGGTTTATATTCAGACGGTATGGGGTGTGGGGTATAAGTTTAATGGAAGGGCAGGCAGCGAGTGATTTCGCTGCCGTTTTTTAAATTTCCGGTGTTGTGAGAGGGAGTTCTTTTGGAACTTCCGGTGATGCGATATTCAGATATTTTTCCATGTTCTGCCGGATAAGTTCCAGCTCTGCAATTTCAGCTTTTTCTGTTTTGTGCTGCTTGAAAAGCTCATTTTTCCGGGAAAGAAGGTCGTTATAAGTCTGTTTTAATTTTCCGACATTCATGCGGGCTGGGGCAATGCCATCTCGCTGTAGCATACGTTCTGCACCGGAAAAAAGGATAAGCTGGGATTCATATTTCCGCAAAAATCTGTCCTTGTCTTTAACAGTTTCATAACGGTCATTATAAGGTTTATTTTCCTGATATTGTTCTGCATATTTGATCATTTCCGCCAGTTCCTGCATTTGATGCTCCAGAGAAATAATCGTGCAGTTAGAGTTCTTGGTCTGTTCCTGAAGGAATCGAATCCGGCTGTCAAGTTCTGCAAAATTGTGGATGTCGTGAGCTATCATTTTGCTGTATGTTTCGGATGCGATTTTAAGATTTTCTTTTGCTGCCCATTTTTTCAGACCAATATTTTCTGTGAATTTGGGATCAGAAGCGGTATCAATAATACGTTTCCGTTTGTAGGGCATCGGAGTGTGCTGACGCTTATTTTCTATCCGTTCTTTGATTCGTTCTTTCGTAAAATTTTTGCCCAGTGACTTAGTACTTCCACGGACAGGACGGTCTTTTCCAACAGGGCGGAAAGTAATATATTTTCCTCCGTTTTCAGAAATTTCTGTGCCTTTCATTTCATAGCCTTTGGCTTTCATTAAGGCAAGAAATTCTTCATAAGAGGAAACGGCTTTGATAGCTTGGTTAATATCTTTTCGTATCTGCGATTTCCACCCGGCATCATTTTTATTTGCAGTCCATTCATTATATTTCATGCCACGTTTTCCATCCGGCTCAATAACAGACAGACCGTGTTCCTGGCATAATTGGTCACTGAGCTTTCGGATTTCCCAATAACTTTGTTTACAATCGTGATAATGTTTGTGTTCGATATTATCTGCAGCACAGAAGATTAAATGATTATGTACATGACCTTTATCTATATGTGTGGTCAGTACATAAGAATACTTTCCCTGTAATAAGTTATCTGCTAATTCTTTTCCAATGGCATGAGCTTCTTCGTAAGAAACTTCTTCCGGCAGGAATGCCTGTATCAGATGAAATGCCTTGTTTTCTTTATCCTGACCGTCAGAAAAATTTTGTTCTGTGGTGTGGTCTAAAGTATATTTGAAATCAAGTGCAGCGGTTTCCGGGGCGCAGGCAAAAGATGAAATATAAATCTTTTCATCAGTCTTATCCGGATTACAGATGTATTCTATTGCTTTATCAACGGTTGTTTTAATACCATGGATTTTTGTGACTGCCATATCTGATCCATCAGCTCCTTTATATCTTCCATATCTTTTTTGTAAATGGTATTTGTTGTGTTTACCCGCTTGGCAATCTGATTGAGATTACCACTGATATTTCCCAGCAAGGCGTTCATTTCACGGATGTGGGAGTAATCCACATCATAGACAAATCCATATAGCACCAACTTCCGGAGAAAAGCAGATTTGCTTCTCATTTTGGAGAGCCGGAACTTTTCATCCAGGATGTATTGTTCATCATCACTCAGGTAAAATTGTATGGGGTGTTTTCGTGTACGTTCTGTCATTTTCCAGTCCTCATTTCTTATGATTGTTTGCGATTCTCTAAAAATGGGTACAAAAAAACTGCTGTAACTTGTTCGGTTTACAACAGTTCGTATCATTTTTATTTGGTTGTTTGGACATACCTGTCCACTGCTTATTGTAGCAAAATGAAAAAAGAGGGTCAAGAGTAAGATGAAAAAATCAAGAGGGTCAGGGATACTTCCCTGTGTCATTTTTCCACATTGTCCGGAAGGGCAGTAGTGGAAAATGAGCCGTTTGTCATGACAACGGCAGTGCTTGCTTCTTTTGATGTGCAGCCTGCGAAGCAGGGTGTGCGTGTTCCGATTGCTTAGGCAATCATGGTGGAACACATAACATTTTGAAAATGGGAAAATGCAGATTTAAAGTAATTATAGTTTGCGTTAATTCATCATGTGCGGTATCATGTACACTATCATGTGTGGTCGAACCACTCATGATGCGATTGATTATATTTTAAACTTTTAATATAAAGAGCTTATGGTTACTGTTCAAGGGTATGCATAGTCCATTGTAAAAAGTGATGAAATTTATTTTTTTGTTTTGTGGATAACCAGTTCCAGTAGGAAAAATTATGTTTATAGTCTTTCCTGCTGTTTCTTTTTTGAAGAGTTATCCACCGGATTTTATTTTACACAGTACATTTTTTTTATAGCCTTACCATATAGTCCTTATTTTTCAAGATACAAAATACCTGCTTGTCCACAGTCATATCGACGAAAGGACAATTCCTGGAAATTCGCTTTTTTCCCATGTTTCTGTTATACTTCTCTATAAGAAAGAGAGGGCTGCCTTATGGACATTGATTTAAAAGAAGAGATCAGAAAACAGGATGAGCTTCTTGCCGAATATCTCAGAGTGATTGAGATCCAGAAAGGACTAATCCAGGAACAGAAAAAAATGATCGAATATCTGGAAGATCATATCTCAAAGATCACAGATATCATAAGCGACATCTGACCCGAACACTTCTGGAGGAACATACATGCCGGATACTTATGATTACATTACACTTCTGTGCCGGCTGAAAGCAGCACAGACCAGAATTAAAGAGCTGGAATCTGGAGAAAGATATATCCATCTTCAGGAACTTCACCAAAAAGAATACATGGCTTATGAACGGAAGCTCCGGAGATTAACGCAGGATCTGGCAGCCGCCCATAGAGAAACGATCCGTGTCCGTAATTATTGGTTTCAGGTACTGGAAGATATGCAGAGGGAACTTGAACAGGCAAAAAGAAAGGCTGAGCAGGAACTGAAAAAAATGGAAAAGCGTGCACTGGATGCTGAAAAACAGCGGGATGATGCACTGGATAAAGCAAAAGAGATCCGTCTGCAGTATTATGAAAC